>NZ_CVTX01000140.1:30409-35470 GCF_900005715.1 Pseudomonas sp. 34 E 7 | reverse complement strand
GTCAAATGCAGCACCATTGCCGCCCGCGCTGCATCCGGGTCCTGGCGCTTGATTGCATTGAAGATCGCCTCATGCTCCAGGCTCGCCAGTTGACCCAGCTTGGCAAAATCCGCCCCGCCGCGCTCGTCAGCCTTGACCTGGGTGCGGGGGATCATCGCGGTACCCAGGTGCTGCATGATTTCACTGAAAAACGTATTGCCGGTGGCTTCGGCGATCAGTTGGTGGAAGCGTTTGTCTTCTTCCACGCAGCTGTCGTTGTTGGCCAGGCAGGCCCGATAGTCGTCCAGCGCCTGGCGCATATGGGCCAGTTGCGCGTCGGTACGGCGCAACGCGGCCAACGCCACCGCCTGCACCTCCAGACCCAGGCGCAGTTCCAGCATGTTGCGCACGCTGGCGACGGTGTCGACGTGCAGGCGCAGGCCCTGCCGGGCGTGTTGCTCCAGCACGAACGTGCCGATGCCGTGCCGCGTCTCCACCAGCCCCGACGCCTGCAGCTTGGAGATGGCTTCGCGTACCACCGTGCGGCTCACCCCATGCTCAAGCACGATGGTGGATTCGGACGGCAGTTTTTCGCCCGGTTTGAGCTGGCCGAGCAGGATGCGCTGGGTCAGCGCGTCGACCACGCCCTGGGCCAGGTTGGTGGAGCGTCTGCGCACGGGAGGTGCGTTTTCAATGGGCATCGCTAAGGGTCCACGGGGTTGGGCTGGAGGGAGCTTAACATCCCGTTCACCGACGACGCCGAGTTGATTCACGAGACAGTTAACTTGTATGACAACCAATCTGATAGACCGGTATTACGCCCCGAAACATCCTGCGAATCGAACGGTGCTCCGCTGATAGAAAACCCCTTATAGCACGAGCAAATAACCAAAATATCATTCCATCAGCGCCTTTATGAGAACAAATACTCATTGCGGCGCATTGCGATTTTCAAAAAACAACTTGTATGATGTCTGGCAACAAAACCCATAACCCGCATAAAAACAAATCAGGGGGCGTTTTCCATCGTGAACCATTCCAGCCATGCATCCGCTGCACCAGAAACCGACTCGGTGCTCACCCGCGCCGTGAGCAAAGTGAAGGGCCATGTGCTCCCGCTGTTCGTGGTCATGTTCATCCTCAACTACATCGACCGGGTCAATATCGGCTTCGTGCGTACGCACATGGAGCACGACCTGGGCATCGGCGCGGCGGCCTATGGCTTCGGCGCCGGGCTGTTCTTCATCGGCTACGCGCTGTTTGAAGTGCCGTCCAACATGCTGCTGCAAAAGGTCGGCGCACGCATCTGGCTGACCCGCATCATGTTCACCTGGGGCATCGTCGCCACGCTGATGGCGTTCATCCAGAACGAAACCCACTTCTACATCCTGCGTTTTTTGCTCGGCGTGGCTGAAGCGGGCTTCTTTCCCGGGGTGATCTACTACTTCACGCGCTGGTTGCCCGGGGTTGAGCGCGGCAAGGCCATTGCGATCTTCCTCAGCGGTTCTGCGGTGGCGTCATTGATCTCGGGCCCGCTGTCGGGTGCGCTGTTACAGATCGAAGGTTTCGGCTTGCACGGCTGGCAATGGATGTTCGCCATCGAAGGCCTGGCCTCGGTGGCGCTGGGCTTCTTTGTGTGGTTCTGGCTGGACTCCAAGCCCCATGACGCCCAGTGGCTGAGCCGCGAAGAACAGGACGCACTGGTTGCGGCCATCGATCAGGAACAGCGTGACCGCGAAGCCCTGACCACGGTCAAGCCGACCCTCGGCAAGCTGCTCAAGGACCGGCAGATCCTGCTGTTCTGCGTGTTGTATTTCTGCATCCAACTGACGATTTACGCAGCGACGTTCTGGCTGCCGAGCATCATCAAAAAGATGGGTGACCTGAGTGATATACAAGTCGGCTTCTTCAACTCGATTCCGTGGCTGATCTCGATCATCGCCATGTACGCCTTCGCAACGCTGTCCGGCAAGTTCAAGTTCCAGCAGGCGTGGGTCGCGGCAGCCTTGTTGATCGCAGCGGCCGGGATGTTCATGTCCACCACGGGCGGGCCGATCTTCGCGTTCGTGGCGATCTGCTTTGCGGCCATCGGTTTCAAATCTGCGTCTTCGTTGTTCTGGCCGATTCCCCAGGGCTACCTGGACGTGCGCATCGCCGCTGCAGTGATCGCGTTGATCAATTCCATCGGCAACCTGGGCGGCTTCGTCGCACCCACCACCTTTGGCTTCCTGGAGCAAACCACCGGCTCGATCCAGGGCGGGCTTTACGGCCTGGCCGGCACCTCGGTGCTCGCGGCCATCCTGGTGTTTTTCGCCAGGACCTCACCTTCCACGGGGCTCATGTCGCCCGGCATTGCGCCCACCGCCAACGCCATCAGCAAACCTCTTTGAGCGTATTAAGGACCTTGCCATGAATACTCCCGTCATCACTCATTTCGACGTCATCCCTGTCGCCGGTCACGACAGCATGCTGCTGAACTTGAGCGGCGCCCACGGCCCCTACTTCACGCGCAATATCGTGATCCTCAAGGACAGCAGCGGCAACACCGGCGTAGGTGAAGTGCCCGGCGGCGAGCGCATCCGCGAAACCCTGGAGGACGCGCGCAGCCTGGTGATCGGCCAGCCGATCGGTCAGTACCAGCGCATCCTCAACCGGATGCGCAGCACCTTTGCCTCTCGCGACGCGGCCGGCCGTGGGCTGCAAACCTTCGACCTGCGCATCACCATTCACGCCGTAACCGCGATGGAGGCGGCGCTGCTCGACTTGCTCGGTCAGTTCCTCGAGGTGCCGGTGGCCGCTCTGCTGGGTGAGGGGCAGCAACGCGATGCGGTGAAGATGCTCGGTTACCTGTTCTACGTCGGTGACCGCACCGCCACGGACCTGGCCTACCGCAACGAAGCGGAATCCGACGACGACTGGTTGCGCCTGCGCCATGAGAAAGCCCTGACGGCCGACGCCGTGGTACGACTGGCCGAAGCCGCCAAGGCCCGATACGGCTTCAACGACTTCAAGCTCAAAGGCGGCGTATTGAGTGGCGATGCCGAGATCGAAGCCGTCACCGCCCTGGCCGAGCGCTTCCCGGAGGCGCGCATCACCCTCGACCCGAACGGCGCCTGGTCACTCAAGGAAGCCATCCGTTTGTGCCGCGACCAGCATCACGTCCTGGCCTACGCCGAAGACCCCTGCGGCGCGGAAAACGGCTATTCGGGTCGCGAAGTCATGGCCGAATTCCGCCGCGCCACCGGCCTGAAAACCGCCACCAACATGATCGCCACCGACTGGCGCGAAATGGGTCACGCCATTCAGCTGCAATCGGTGGACATTCCCCTCGCCGACCCGCACTTCTGGACCATGCAAGGCTCGGTACGCGTGGCGCAGATGTGCCATGAGTGGGGCCTGACCTGGGGCTCGCACTCCAACAACCACTTCGATATTTCCCTGGCCATGTTCACCCAAGTGGCGGCAGCGGCGCCGGGCGAAATCACCGCGATCGACACCCACTGGATCTGGCAGGACGGCCAACGCCTGACCCGGGAGCCGCTGAAGATCGAGGGCGGCTACGTGAAAGTGCCGGCCAAGCCTGGCCTCGGGGTGGATATCGACACGGATGCCGTGGCCAAGGCCCACGAGCTGTACAAGGGCATGGGCCTGGGCGCGCGGGATGACAGCGTGGCGATGCAGTTCCTGATGCCGGGATGGCGCTTCAACAACAAGCAGCCTTGCCTGGTGCGGTGAGACCCGTTTATGCAGGAGCGAGCTGGCTCGTTCCTGCCAATGGCGTGCCCGGCATCGATCGTTCCCACGCTCCGCGTGGTAATGCAGCCTGTGACGCTCTGCGTCACGACCTAACAGCGGACGCAGAGCGTCCAGGGCGGCATTCCCACGCAGAGCGTGGGAACGATCGAAACTGCACCTTATCCGAACCTGCCACAACGACAGAGAAGGCGCCGGTTCCATGCAAGGCCCGGTGCGCATGGCGCAAATGTGCCATGAGTGGGGCCTGACCTGAGGCAGCCTGCCTGGTGCGTTGAAACGGCTTTATGCAGGAGCGAGCTTGCTCATTGCTGCCAATGGCGTGCCCGGCATTAAGGTCTGTGGGCCTTTTTGCTTACAATCGGCTGCACCGTCAGCTCCACCCCCAACGCCACCATCAACTTCTGGATCGTCTCATAGCGCGTCTTGGACCCGCCCTTAAGGGTTTTATAAAGACTTTCCCGATTAACCCCCGCCGCTTCGGCCACTTTGTTCACACCCTGGGCCTTGGCGACTTCAGCCAGTGCTTTCATAAGGATCTGCGGGTCTTGGGCCTTCATGCTCTGCGCAAGATAGGCACTGATGGTCTCCGGGCTGTCGAGAAAGCGCGAAGCTTCGTAAACGCGGGTACCGGATGTATCAAGGTCGAGGATTGGCATGTCCTCGGGTTTGAATGTCGATTCGCTCATTTCATCTACCTCTCAGGGCATCGAGGATTTCTTTTGCCCGTTTAATTGCTCTTTTCTGATCGGTTTTATCGCCGCCCCATAACATCAGGTAAGCGGCGATGCCCGTGCGTACAAAATAGATCCTGTAGCCTGGCCCGACAAAAACACGCATTTCGCTCAGGCCGTCGCCGACAGGGGCGCAATCGCCAAAATTGTTCTCTTCGGCTCGATCCAGACGCGCCAGCACCGCCGTTTTTCCGCAAATATCCTTCATGCCGTCGAGCCATGCATCGAACTCAGGCGTTCCGCCGATCGTATTGGTCACAGATTCACATGTAGCCTACTGGCTACTCCTTGTAGATGCCAGTGAATTTTTATTCCGTTTAGAGCCGCAAGAAAAAATCCTAGACCAGCATCCGCGCAGGCAGCCGGACGATACTATTAGCGCTTGTTTCGCTGCGCTCCCCCCAAACAATCTCGACCTGAAGCCCAATCAGGCGGCGCATCGCGATCGGGGCATGGGTATCTACACAACGTAGTAGCGCCCAACGCTAACCCGCTAACCCGCTAACCACGATGCGCAGCGAGTCGCTCTTGATCTTGATCTGCTTTTGATCTTGATCTCAGGCGCCCCGTTAAACCACGCTGGCCGAACGCAGGC
>NZ_CVTX01000140.1:0-30359 GCF_900005715.1 Pseudomonas sp. 34 E 7 | reverse complement strand
AGAGCGTTTTGCTTACTTTTGCGCTTTTCAAAAGTGAGCCGCTGTAAAAGCGGAACCCTAAGCAGCCGTTACCGCAGAAACGGATATGTACTCGATCTGATCCAACATCCCGGCCAGCCCAGAGGCCGCCATCGGGGGCAAGCCCCCTCCCACATCGCGCGCCATTAGCCAAATCCGGCGCAGACCATTATAAGATATGGCCTGAGCCCGCCTTCTCACGCACCGGAAAAACTCTCCATGAAGCTCCCTGAGATCAGCACATTCATTGCGCAATGGCCCTCGCTTGACCTGGGCCCTATCGCCGCCTGGCGGGTGACTCAGGACTGCGAAAACCACGTCCTGGCCTTGCTCTCACGCCTCGGCGCAGGCTACCGCCGTCACGCAAACTGCGCCATCCATGAAAGCGCCACCGTCGAAAAAGGCGCCGTGCTGAAGGGGCCGATCATCATCGGTGAAGGCTCGTTCGTCGCCGCAGGCGCCTACCTGCTTGGCGGCGTTTACCTGGGCAAACACTGCATCGTGGGCCCAAGCTGCGAACTGAAAAGCAGCTTCATGCTTGATGCAAGCAAGCTGGCGCATTTCAACTTTGTCGGCGATTCGGTGATCGGCGAAGGCGTCAATATTGAAGCCGGTGCAATCATCGCCAACTACCGTAACGAACTGGATGGCGCGCATATCAGAATCCGCTATGCCGATGCCGTCATTGAGACGGGCGTGAACAAATTCGGCGCCCTGGTAGGCGATGGCTGCAAGATTGGCGCAAACGCAGTGATAGCTCCCGGCGCACTCTTGCAGCCCAACAGCCGTATCCCGCGCTTGGGGTTGATTGATCAGTTCGCCTACGACTAAGCAGCGGCGGCGCTGAACAGCGATCACGCCACTTGCGCACTACCCAAACGGCCCGCTTCAGATCATGCTGCGCCTCTCACTTCAAGGACGATAAAAACCAGTGAAAATCACCCTCGCCGCCTTGCTCCTGATTGGCCTGATCACTCCCGCATTCGCCAACGACAACCCCATCGGTTTCAAAACCACCACCCTGCCCGACGCACGCAACCAACGCGCGCTGGAAATGGCCGTCTGGTACCCCACGGCAATCAGAACCGCTCCCCGGTTGATCCGAGACGACGCGGTGTTCTTCGGCGCCCTCGCCGTGCCCGATGCGCCGCCGACCAGTGGTGAGCACCCGTTGGTGGTGCTCTCCCACGGCTATCGCGGCAATTGGGGCAATCAGATGTGGCTGGCGAGTGCGCTGGCTCGGCAGGGTTATATTGTGGCGGCGGTGAATCATCCGGGCACCACCACCAAGGATCGCAGTGCAGACGCAGCGGCGCAGTTATGGCAACGGCCCAAAGACCTGAGCCGCGCCATCGATGCGGTGCTTGCGCAGCCAACGCAATTTGGCGCGGTGGCGCAACACCGGATTGCGGCGGTGGGCCATTCTCTCGGTGGCTGGACGGTGCTGGAAATCGCCGGCGCGCGTTTCGATGCGGATCTGTTCGCCCGGGACTGCCTGGCCCATCCCAAGTTGGGCGGTTGCATCGGCTACGCGCAGATGAACCCTACCGGCGTTGCCGATGGCAAAGCCCAACTGGCCGCTGACTTGAGCGACAAGCGCGTCGCCGCCGTGGTGTCTTTGGACCTGGGCCTGTCGCGGGGCATGACCGATGCCAGCCTGGCCGCGCTGCCCGTGCCGGCGCTGGTGATTGCTGGAGGCGTGCCCTCGGAGGACATGGCTGTGGGGCTGGAGTCTGCCGACTTGGCCAGACGGCTGCCGAAAGCCTCCACGCAGTACGTAGAGATCAGCGACGCGAGCCACTTCAGCTTTATGGCGCAGTGCAAACCCGGCGCGGCGGCGATACTCGACGAGGATATGCCCGGTGACAGCATGATTTGCCGAGACGGCGAGGCCGGGCGGACCAGGGCGCAGATTCAGCAACAGGTGATCACGCTGATCAGCGCGTTCCTCGCGCATTGATCGGTGGCCTCCTCGGCAGGTAAACCTTTCAATCCACGGTTTTTTAGCTGGTATCATTCGCGCCTTTACCTGCCAGGCCCACGCACATGAACCGCCAGAAAAAACTCCAGCAGCTTTTCAAGGCCAAGGCCAAAAAGGCCAACGCCAAACTGGCGCCGAAAAGCAAAGATAAATACATCAGCAAGGCGGACCGCTTGAAGCTCGAAGCCGAGGCGGCTCAAGCCCCAATCACGCCTGCCGAGACGCCTGCTCAATAAGGCGCATTGCCGACGGCGTGCCCGCTTCATATTTGCCCCAGATACGCCGCAGATGACGCGCCGAACCAAAGCCTGCGCGCTCGGCCACCGTTTCGATGTCCAGGCTCGACGCCACCAGCAGCTCGCGGGCCACGGCCAGGCGCAGACGGTGCAGGTAATCCAGCGGGCTGATGCCGACATGCTCGTGGAACAGGCGCGCCAGATGGCGGCTGCCGGTGCAGGCCAGGTTTGCCATGCGGGTCACGGTCCAGGCGTCACACGGGGCGGCGGCAATGGCGTCCTGTACGCGATGGACGGCCGGATGCAGGTGATTGCGCCCGGTGATCCACGGCGATAGCTGCGGGTCAGTGCCGCTGCGGCGCAGGTACACCACCATATCCCGCGCGACGGCGCATGCCAGTCTGGGCCCGGCACGCTCGGCGACCAGGTGCAGCATCATATCGATACCGGCGGTGATCCCGGCGCTGCAGCTGACCGGGCCATCGGTGACGTACAGGCGGTTTTCCAGGACCCGTGCCTTGGGCGCCAGGGCCTGGAGGGTAGCGCACAGCGCGTGGTGGGTGGTGCATTGGCGCCCGTCAAGCAGCCCGGCGCGGGCGGCCGTCAGTGCGCCGGCGCACACGCATATCAAATGCTCGGCAGACGGCGCAAACACCGTTTGCAGCCACTGCACCAGGCTGTCGCTGGCAGATTCGAAGGCGCGCAGGCCGGCTTCGTCTGCCTTCATGCTCGAGCCCACCAACACCACCAGGGTGCCGGGCGCCAGGCTGGCCGGCAAAGGTGCCAGGCCCGTCAACGGCAAGCCGATGGAGGTGTGCAGGGACGGCACCGGGCTGACGTAGTGCAGCTCGAAATCCACCGCCGCCGGGTCATCCATCTGCGCGGCCAGGCGCAATACTTCGGCAGGCCCGGCCAGATCCAGCATCAGCACATTGGGCAACAACACGAACAGCACCGGCACGCTCATTGATTCACCCCGCCAATGCCTGGGCGACGGTGACGATGCGCGCAAACCGGCCTTCCAGCACCAGCTCTGTACGCTCGCGAATCTCGGCCGGGGTGTACACCCGGCCGCTGCGGGCGTGGGTCATCGCGAACGTCAGCGTGGCCTCACTGACGAAGTCGACGTTGAACCCGCTGTCCGAGGCCTGCCGCGTGGTGGTCTCGCAGCACTGTTCGGTACGAATACCACTGATGATCAAACGGGTGACGCCCATCTCGATGAGACGCGCGCCCAGCGGCGTACCGGCGAAGGCGCTGTGGTAGTGCTTATGGATGACCAGCTGCGGATCGATCGAAAGCTCGCTCAATACCCTGACGTTACCCGATGCCAGCGAAAAGGCGCCCTGGTCCTCCACATGAAACACCTGCACCACCGGGATGCCTTGCTGTACGCAGCCATCAATAAGGGCCTGCTGGTTTTCCAGGTAGCTCGACAGGTCGTTTTCGGACCAGTAGGGTGCATGCCGAAATGAATGCTGGGCGTCGATTACGATCAGGGCTGTGCGGCTCATGGTAGGTCCTTCAGGCTTGGATTAGGGGCCGATACTGCAAATCATGGTAAAGCCCTCTTCAGGATCGTAACAGGCGCAAGGCGGACCGTCTCGGGACGGATTCGGACATGCCAGGCAAACCTGGAGCCGCTCGCTCAGCAACCGTTCAAGGCCACTTGAGGCCGTTCGCCAGCGAAAAAGAAAGGTCGCAGCCGCACGCCCACGCTATTGCCGATAAACGCAGCCACCAGCCACAGCCAGCCATGCAGGCTGCCCGAGGCGATGCCGCTGAAGTAGGCGCCGATGTTGCAGCCATACGCCAGGCGCGAACCATAACCGAGCAACAGGCCACCGATGACCGCCGCGATCAACGAGCGCGCCGGTATCTTCAAGCTCGGCGCAAACCGTCCGGCAAGGCCCGCGGCCAACAGCGCGCCAAGCACGATGCCGATGTCCATGACGCTGGTGATGTCTTCCCAGACCGGTGCGGCCAGGGCCTTGGCGTTGGCCGGCATCTGCCAGAAAGCCCAACTGGCCACGTCTACCCCCAGCCCACTCGCCACCTTGGCGCCCCACAGCGCAAACGCTGAAGTAATCCCCCACGGCCGCCCGGCCAGCGCCAGCGTGGCATAGTTGAGCAAGGCGAGGCCTATCGCCCCCCACACCAACGGCCAAGGCCCACGCAGGAAGCGGCGCAGCCCTTGATGCTCGCTGGTGACGCCGGTTTCAAGTTGGCCATGGCGGGCCTTCTCCAGGCGCACGCTGACCAGCGCGATGACCGCGAACACCGCCAGGCTCAGGAGCAACGCCGGCAGTACGCCGAAACTTTTGACGATTGAAACCGGCGCAAACGACGGCAAGGAAAACCACCAATCAACGTGATGGGTGGCGATCAACGATCCGCAGATAAAGAACAACAGGGTCACGAGCATCCGCGCATTGCCGCCACCTACGGTGAACAGGGTGCCCGACGCGCAACCGCCGCCCAGCTGCATGCCGATGCCGAAGATAAACGCGCCGAAGACCACCGACACCCCGGCCGGCGCCACCAGCCCGACCACCGGCTGGCCGAACAAGGTCCCCGCGCCCAGCGCCGGGAAAAACAGCACCACCGCCACCGCCAGCATCACCATCTGCGCGCGCAACCCGGCGCCGCGCCGATCCTTGATAAACACACGCCAGGCCGAGGTGAAACCGAAGGCGGCGTGATACAGCGTCAGGCCCAAGGCGGCGCCGACGATCAGCAACACAACCTGGCGCATGCCCACCGCGCTTTGCAGAAACAGGGCGCCTGCCACCAGGATGAGAAAGGCCACCAGGGGCGCGACCGGCTTGCGTGCCGGTGTCAGGGAAACAGAGGTGCTCATGGGAATCTCGACGTGTTTGAAGGTGGCCAGTATAAACCCGACGGGATAGCGGTCGGGCGATAAGCCCCGAGAACGCCCGCGTGGCGGATGCGCTGACCTGGGATATAGGCGTGGCGACGCGGTGCACAGGAAAGCCCAGCCTGGACGCTGAACCGAAATTACCGGCCGAGCGCGAGTTGTTATTGAGTCGTTAAGGGCCTATGTTAAATTCAGCCCAGTGGTTAATGGATATTTCGGTTATGGAGAACGCATCATGTTTGCAGTAGGCGTGTCAATGATCGCCGTAGGCCTGGGCACCGCAAACCCTGCCTTTTGGATACCCGGTTGTGTCTTCATGGCGATAGGGTGCTCCCAAAGAGGCAATCGTCGAGGCTGATGGCTGGGGTTAAGTGAGGGTGCATTAGCACTGGATCAAATTGATGATCGTCGCTGTGCACTTGCCTGCCGGGGCAAATCCCACGCAAAAAAAAGCCTGCATCTCTGCAGGCTTTTCTCTATCTGGCTCCACGACCTGGACTCGAACCAGGGACCCAATGATTACCAGTTATTTGCCAACGCCACCAAGGCAAAACGTTACACCCCTCCCCCCAAACCGCCTTTAAAAACCCTCTGCCTGAGCCTGCGGGTCAATCCAATCATGCCTTCCGACAATCGGAACTGAATGTGGCTACGTAAGGGGTCGCCCGCGACTTACGGAAATACCTGAACGATTTCTGCAAGATCAAACTTCAACTGATCGAGTGGGAAATAGCGCCTCCAAACACGACCCATCCGGGCTGTGCCGTTCCTTGATGGCCGATCCATTTATCCGCTTTTTATACATATAAAATATGCATAATGAAAACATTCATGGTTCAATTCGACAATGCAAAAAGCCTCTCCAACGAGCGCAAGCACAGAGGCATAAGCCTTGCTGATGCAGAGCCGGTGTTTTATGACGAGGCAGCCCTGACCATGCAAGACCGCGATCACGCAGAAGAACGCTGGGTGATTATGGGCACAGATGCAAAGGGGCGCGTATTGGTGGTGGCCTACACCTATCGCGATCCCAACTGCGTACGCATTATCAGTGCACGGCTTGCATCCAAAAATGAACGGCGCCAGTACCTGGAAGTTTGAACCATGAAAGACGAATACGACTTCAGCAGCGCCAAACGCGGCGCCATCGCCAGCAACAAAGGAAAAACCCGCATCACGATCATGCTGGACGATGCGGTGATCGAAGCCGCCCGTGCGCGTGCGGAAAATGCCGGCACCGGCTATCAGACTGTCATCAACAACCTGCTGCGACAGGCGTTGGTTTGCCCGGACGCACATGACCTCGCGCCTGTTTCGAACAAACAAGCCAAAACCCTGCAAGTCATCAGCAATGGCATCAGCGTCTCAGAGGTCGAAGCACTGGAGCAACAGCTGATAGCGCTCGCCGGTGAATTGAATCGAATGCTTGCTACCCCAAAGCCAACCAAGCCAAAAGGCAAATCTGTCCCATAACCGTCATCGCCCTGCTTTAACGCCGGTTAATTCGTCAAATCCCACGCAAAAAAAAGCCTGCATCTCTGCAGGCTTTTCTCTATCTGGCTCCACGACCTGGACTCGAACCAGGGACCCAATGATTAACAGTCATTTGCTCTACCAACTGAGCTATCGCGGAATGCGTCGTATGTTACTGATTAAAAAGAAGAAGTCAAGCACCCTCTAAGATTTTTCACGACTGTAAAGGCTGACCGGTCGAAACCCCCTGCTCCCTGGCCAGTTCCAGCCACGCACGGGCTGCCGGTGGCAAGTGGGCGCTGGCGCGCCAGGCCAGGGCGATGTGCCAGTCGGTGTGGGGTTCGTCCAGGGGGATCAGGGCAATGCCGGCGTGCTGGTGTTTGTGCGCCAGCATCCGCGGCAGGAACGCCACGCCCAGGCCGGCGGCGACCAGGTCGACGATAAAGTCGATCTGCCCACTGCGGGCCGTTACCTTTGGCACGACGCCCTTGCGTTCGCAGGCGGCGAGGATTTTCGCGTTGAGGGCGAAACCGGCTTCGAACAGGATGAACGCAGAGTCCGCCAGGTCGGTGAAGTCGATGCGTTCGCGGCGCGCCAGCGGGTGGTGGATGGGCAGCACGGCGATCAGCGGTTCGTTGCGCACCGGCTGGTAGTCGAAACACTCATCCACCGGTAGCAGCAATGCCGCCAGGTCGACCTCCCCCGCCTCCAGGCATTCGCGCAGTTTTTTGCTGCCGTACTCGGTGAGTTCGATGTCGATGTCGGGGTAACGCGTGCGGTAGGTGGCAAACATTGCAGCAAACAGTACGCCGCAACCCACCGGCGGCAGGCCGATGCGCAGCACGCCGCGCTTGAGGCCACGCAGGTCGTTGATCTCGGCAATCAGGTCGTTGCGTTCAGCCAGCATCACCAAGGCCCGACGGTAGGCAATTTCGCCAGCGGCGGTGAGTTCGTTCCGGTGGCCGAGACGATTAAGCAACGGGGTGCCCAGTTCCTCCTCCAGCGTCTTGACCGCTTTGCTGACCGTGGACTGGGTCAGGGACACCACGTCAGCCGCCTGGGAAAACCCGCCCTGGCGTACCACTTCAACAAACGCCCGCAGGGTTCGCAGATTCATCAGTATTCCCTTTGCGACTCGATTGCAGCGATAAAAGTTGTTTTTATCATGCCAGAATTTTGCTTATCGTGGAGCGCTTCGCCGAGTGGAGCCCCTCTACATGATCATTTCGTCCGCATCCGATTACCGCGCTGCCGCCAAGCGCAAGTTGCCGCGCTTTCTATTCGACTATATCGATGGCGGCGCCTACGCCGAGCATACGCTGCGGGCCAACAGTTCGGACCTGGCCGAGATAAGCCTGCGCCAGCGCATCTTGCGCAATGTCGACAACCTGAGCCTGAAAACCTCGTTGTTCGGCCAGGAGCAGGCCATGCCGGTCATCCTCAGCCCGGTCGGTTTGACGGGCATGTATGCCCGGCGCGGTGAAGTACAAGCGGCCAAGGCGGCGGCGAACAAGGGCGTGCCCTTCTGTTTGTCGACGGTGTCGGTGTGCTCGATTGAAGAGGTGGCATCGCAAAGCCCGCAGTCGATATGGTTCCAGTTGTACGTGCTCAAGGATCGCGGCTTCATGCGCAATGCGCTGGAGCGCGCGCAGGCCGCGGGGGTGACGACACTGGTGTTTACCGTCGATATGCCGACCCCGGGCGCGCGTTATCGCGATGCCCACTCCGGCATGTCCGGCCCCTATGCGGCGCAACGGCGAATGCTGCAAGCCATGACCAAGCCGCAATGGGCGTTCGATGTAGGGTTGATGGGCCGTCCCCATGACCTGGGCAATATTTCCCGGTACCTGGGCAAACCCACGCACCTGGAGGACTACATAGGCTGGCTGGCCAACAACTTCGATCCCTCGATCAGTTGGAAAGACCTGGAGTGGATTCGCGACTTCTGGAAGGGGCCGATGATCATCAAGGGCATCCTCGACCCACAGGATGCCAAGGATGCCGTGAGCTTCGGAGCCGACGGCATCGTGGTCTCCAACCATGGCGGCCGCCAGCTGGATGGCGTGTTGTCTACCGCCAAGGCGTTGCCACCGATTGCCGAGGCCGTCGGCGATGACCTCACCGTGCTGGTGGATTCCGGCATTCGTTCCGGGCTAGACGTGGTATGCATGCTCGCCCTGGGGGCCAAGGCCTGCCTGCTCGGGCGCGCCAGCGTGTACGCGTTGGCTGCCGACGGGCAGAACGGTGTGGAAAACCTGCTGGATATCTTCGCCAGGGAAATGCGCGTGGCGATGACGCTGACCGGTGTCACGTCGATCGAACAAATTGACAGTTCCACGCTGGTAGCCCGGTAATCCTGCGACTGTCCAGCCAGATAAATGACGCCACGCGCTGTCGATTGTTTTTCGAGCCTGGGCAGTCAATTGATTCCTATGGCTATTTAATAAATAAAACGATTTGGCATGAATCTCGCTCTAACGCCTCTCAAGCAGGTCAAGCGATGACAAGACGTGTGGCAGTGCCCCGGGCTTATAACCCGGCGTAAAGCGGTTTAGACTGATCCCCAATGTTTTACGGAACTGAAGGACCAGTAAGACGCCTGGCACTTGCCACTCTCATCCGCCTGTAAGACAGTCATGTGCTTAGAGGCCGCGCACCCATGAAAACACCCACCCAGACCAACGCAATTGACTTTGACAGTGCCAAATTGCAACGCCTGGGATTTGGTCAGCCATCCCTGCGTTCAGCTCGCCCCGCCACCCTTGGCCAGCTCCGCCAGCAACTTAACCAGCAATTGCAAACCAGCCTCGAGCCGGAACGCATCCTTGGCCTGTTCTTTCGCGAAATCCAGCGCCTGGTGCCGCTGGATGCCTTGCAATACCGCCACGTCACCACTGACCTGCGCCTGGAGTTCGGCCAACGCGGCCATCATTCGATGAGCTACACCTTGAGCCATGATGGCGAGCACCTGGGCGAGTTGGTGTTCCGCCGCAATCAGCGCTTTATGGAAGAGGAACTGGGCCAACTCGAATCCCTGTTGGCGGCCCTGCTGTATCCGATGCGCAATGCCCTGCTCTACCGCGCCGCCACCCGCAGCGCCTTGCGCGATCCGTTGACCGAAACCGGCAACCGCATCGCCATGGACCAGACGCTGCAACGGGAAATCGACATGGCGCGGCGGCACATGCACCCGCTGTCTCTGTTGATGCTGGACATCGACCACTTCAAGCGCATCAATGACACCCATGGCCATACCGCCGGCGACAGCGTATTGCGCGCCGTGGCTGCGGCGATCAAGGGCCAGCTGCGCAACGTGGACATGGTGTTTCGGTTTGGCGGGGAAGAGTTTCTGATCCTGCTGTCCAACACCGGCCGTGATGCGGCGCGGATGGTCGGCGAACGCCTGCGCCAGGCGGCACAAGCCCAGGACTACTGGGTAGAAGGGACGCGAATCGAATTGACGGTAAGCCTCGGCTGCTCGACGTTACTGGCGGCTGAGTCGGCTGAAAGCCTGCTGCGCCGAGCCGACAATGCCTTGTACGTGGCCAAGCGCGCAGGCCGTAATCGCCTGGCAATGGCGGGGTAACCCCCCGCCATTGCCTGTGCATCACGCCTCGCTGGCGACTCGGGCATGGCGCTCACGCACGAGCGCCGGCGCCTTTTCCTTCTCTTGTTCCAGGTGCATGCAACTTTCCAGGAACAGATACATGTAGTCGTAGCTCTTGCACACGGCCTGTCGCAACTCCACCTGCAGGGCTTTGCTCGGGTTCGTGCCGGCGAGGGTGCAGATGATTTCCAGGGCTTCCCAAGGGTGCGCGTCATCATACTGGGCGTGCATCTTCAGCCACTTCATCGCACGCTTGCGCTCTTCCTCGGGGAAGGCAGCGGCATACACGCCGGTGGAACAGACCACGGCGGACCACTCCCCCGTCGCGCCCTCGATGGCGTAGTTGGTGGCGGCAATCGCGACGATCAACGAGTCAGCCGAGCTGGTGTGCCAGCACCAATGGCTCAGTGCGTGCAACTCCGGTGGCACGTCCTGGGCCTGCAGGTCTTCAAGACTGACGCCATGGGCACGCGCCCAATTCACCCAATAATCGGCGTGGTTCAGTTCCACGCGAATATTGCGCATCAGCCAGCGTCGCGCCATGTCCTCGCCAGGATGACGGGCAAATTTGGTCTTGGTGAGGTTCTGTGCCATGTACAAGGCAAACTGCTCCACCACAGGCCAGCCGCCGATCAGGTAGTGGCGCATGGTCCTGGCGCTGAGCGTGTTATCACGCATGCGGTGGTACAGTTCGTGTTCGACAACCCGACGCTTGCTCTCGCTACAGTCCTGGATCAATTGCTGGGCCCAGGCGGGGTAACTTGAGGCTTCCATAAGCGGGCCGGTTCTGTTGAATGTGTCGATCACTGTAGGGCTCCTTTTTAAGTGTGATGTACAGACCGGCAAGTTTCAGCGGAAGGTGCCGGGCGCCTTGAATAACAGGGGCTGCGGCCGCACGGGTCGGCATTGCAGGCGGTCACAGGTAAACAATTGCGGGCGTTCGATCAGATAGCCTTGAGCGTAGTCCACACCTATCTCAAGTAACGCCTGTTCTATCTGCGACGTTTCAACAAACTCGGCAATTGTGCGTTTACCCATGACATGGCCGATGTGATTGATCACTTCGACCATGGCGCGGTTAATCGGGTCGTCCAGCATATCCTTTACGAAACTTCCATCGATCTTCAAGAAGTCTACAGGTAAATGTTTGAGATAGGCGAATGAGGACATTCCGGCGCAAAAATCATCGAGGGAAAAGTGGCAACCTAACGCCTTGAGTTCATTAATAAAACGAATTGCGCTGCCTAAATTGGCGATAGCGCTGGTCTCAGTTATTTCAAAACAAATCATTTCCGGAGGAATGCTGTAAGTGTCGAATTTCTCACGCAAAAACCCGAGAAAATCATCATCGCCAATGGTTATGCCTGACAGATTAATCGCACACATGGCCATGGGTCGGCCCGGATGCTCATGCATGCAACGGGCGATGATCTTGAATACGTTCTCCACCACCCAGCGGTCCAGGGACGTCATCAAGCCGTAACGTTCGGCCGCCGGAATAAAACTGTCGGGCAGGATGGTTCGGCCCGCTTCGTCGTGCAGGCGCAAGAGTATTTCGATGTGACCGGTGCCCGCTTCGGTATGGCCCAGAGGTGAAATCTCCTGGGAGTAAAGGCAAAAGCGGTCCTCCTCAAGGGCCATGTGCAGGCGTTGCACCCACGCCATCTCGCCAAAGCGTATGGACAGCTCCGAGTCATCGGCGTGATACACCTGCACCCGATTACGCCCCTTCTCCTTGGCCATGTAGCACGCCATATCGGCGGCGCGCAGCGACGTTTCCAGGGTGGTGGGCGTTTGCGAGATATGCACCAGGCCGATGCTGACGGTGGTCATGAACGGCCGGCCCTTCCACACAAAGTGCAGGCTTTGCACGGTGTGGCGCAGGCTCTCGGCGATCTTTTCGGCTACCGCTGCCGGGCAGTTTTCCAGGAGGATGCCAAATTCATCGCCGCCCAGGCGCGCCAGGGTATCGCCTTCGCGCAAGTCCGATTGCAGCAGCGCGCAAATGTGCCGCAGCAACTCGTCGCCCGCAGCGTGGCCGCAGGTGTCATTGACCAGCTTGAACTGGTCCAGGTCGAGGAACATCAAGGCATGCCGGCCGTTTGGCTGGCGTGACACCTGCTGCAGCACTTGCTCCAGGCGGTATTCGAATTCACGCCGGTTGGCCAGGCCGGTCAAGGCATCGTGGGTCGCCTGCCAGGAAAGATTAGCGATGTACTGGCGCTCCTGGGTCATGTCATGCAGCACCAGCACCGCGCCACTGACCTTGCCTGCGCTGCGAATCGGCGCGCCCACCAGGGTCACCGAAACGGTGCTGCCGTCCAGGCGCTGGATCAGCTTGGAATGGTCACTGCCGCCACTGAGTTCGCCTTTGATGATGTGCTCGATCAGGGTGAAGCCGTCCGGCTCGGCGTTCTCATCCAGCAATTTGAACAACGCCGCCAGCGGCAGGCCCTGGGCCTGGGCCGAATTCCAGTGGGTCAGCGCTTCGGCGGCGGGGTTCATATAGGCAATCGCACCGTCCACGTCGGTGGTGATGACCCCGTCACCAATCGACTCCAGGGTGATCTGCGCCCGCTCTTTCTCCGCCTGCAGGGCGTCGGCAAACGCGTGGCGCTGGGCCAGCAACTTGTGCGTGCGCAGCAGCGCCAGGACGATCAGGCCCAGGGCCGTGGCCAGGTTAGTGATCAACAGCAGGCGCAGGATCATCCGCGAACCTTCGCCCAAGGCATCGCTGAACGCCTTGGCCGCCGGTGTCACACCTTCGTTGATCGCCGTGATACGCGCCTTCCACAGCCGCACATCGTCGGCATCGACCCGGTCAGCAGCAATGGCGTCATGCATTTGGCGAGCAAGGTCGTCCAGTTGCAACAGGTAGCCGTCGCCCACCGTCCAGAGTTCGATGGCTTTTTCCAGGTAGCTGAAATGACGAAAGTTGAGGTACAGCCAGATCAGGCTGGAGACGTCGTCCGGGTGGTTGCCGCCCTTGATGATACCCAGGCGCGCAGCCGGAATATCAGGCGTAGAACTGTCCAGGGCGATGCGCAATTCGTGCCCGCCCTGGGGCACGGCAATGGCTTGCTGATACTTGAGGTAGGTGGCGGCTTCGCGATTATCGGCGTAGAGGGTCAGGTAGTAGATGGCGTCTTTCTGGCCCTTGGACCACAGACTTTCACCTGCCACATAGCCACGCACCGCCGAGAGCACGTAGAGACTGACGCAGCCTAACAATGCCTGGAACAGCACAACGGCAATAAAGGGCCAGACAATGCCCAGCAGCCGTGGCGTTCCGAGAGTCCGCTTTTGCTTCATGAAGTCCCTTGCACATGCACAGCTCAATACGCACGCGAAAATCCGCTCCCGATAGCACAGCCTAAGCTAAATCAACGCACTTGTTGCAGGTGTCCATACAATTTGGCGTACAACCCGCCATCGGCAATCAACTGCTGATGGTCGCCATCCTCGGCGATATGCCCGCCATCGAACACCAATACACGGTCAGCCTGTTTCACTGCCGAGAGCCGGTGGGCGATGATCAGTGTAGTACGCCCACTGAGAAACCGCGCCAGCGCCTGGTGCAGGTTGTATTCGGTGGCCGCGTCCAGCGCCGAGGTGGCTTCATCCAGAATCACCACCTTGGGCTCGGCCAGGACCATGCGCGCAATGGCCAGGCGTTGCCGTTGACCACCGGAAAAACGCACGCCGGAACGCCCCACTACGCTGTCCAGGCCCAACGGCAATGCCTTGACGGTAGCATCCAGCTGGGCGATTTCCAGTGCCTGCCAGCAGGCCTGGTCCGTGCGCTCGCGGCCCATCGTCAGGTTGGCGCGCACGGTATCGTTGAACAGCGCCGGGTGCTGCAGTACCACCGCGACGTTTTCACGGATGGTCGCCAGGCCGATTTCCTGCTGACTCGCGCCGCCAAAACGAATGCTGCCGGCCTGCGGTGTATAGAGGCCCAGCAACAGTTGCACCAGGGTACTTTTGCCGCCGCCGCTGGCGCCGACAATCGCGACTTTCTCCCCCGGTGCGATGGCCAGGTTCAATTGGTCGAGCACCAGGTCGTCACCGTAGCCGAAGTCCAGGCCGCGCACTTCGATACCGACGGTCGCACGCCCGCTGAAGGGGTCCGCACCTCCGGCGTATTGCGGCTCGTCGGCGCGGGCCAGCAGCTCGTTGATGCGCGTCAACGCGCCGCCTGCCGCGTAGTAGGCGTATTGCAGGTTGAGCAACTGCTCCACCGGGCCGATCATGAACCACAGGTAACTGAACACCGCGAGCATCTGGCCGATGGACAGGTCGGAAAACAGCACGGTCAACATGGCGGCGGCACGGAAGATGTCGATACCGAACTGGAACAGCAAACCACTGGCGCGGCTGGACGCGTCGGTTTTCCATTGCGAGTGAATGGCGTAGTCCCGCACTTCCCGGGCCCGCTGGCCCAGACGCCCGAGGAAAAAGCCCTGGCGGTTGCCGGCGCGCACTTCCTGGATGGCGTCCAGGGTTTCGGTGAGCGCCTGGGTGAACCGCGAGGTGCTGTCGTTTTCGAGTTTTTTCAGGTGTTTGACGCGCTTGCCCAACTGCACCGTGGCGTAGATCACCAACGGGTTGAACAGCAGGATCAGCAGCGCCAGTTGCCAGTGCATCCACACCAGAATCGCCGACGTGCCGACCAGGGTGAGCATCGCCACCAGGAAGCGGCTGAGGGTTTCGCCGACGAATTTGTCCAGGGTGTCCAGGTCGGTGACCAGGTGGGTGGTTACCGTGCCGCTGCCCAGGCTTTCATATTCGCCCAGGGAGATGCGCTTGAGCCGCTCGATCAGGCGCACGCGGATGCGGTAGACAATGTCCTTGGCCAGCCGCGCAAACAGCCGCGCCTGCACCACGTTGAACACCAGTGCGCCGCAGCGCAGGGCCAGGGTCATCAAGAGCATCAGGCCGATATAACCGGCGGCTTTCTGCCAGCCCAGGGGCAACGCGTGGTTCATCACCTTGAGTGCGGCGTCGCCATGGCCCAGCAGCACTTCGTCGACCAGCAGCGGCAACAGCAACGGGATAGGTACGCTGCACAAGGTCGCCAGCACGGCGACGCTGTTGGCGATCCACAGGGATTTGCGGTGACGCAGGGCCAGGCGGCGGATTTCCGCCCAGGTCAGGCGGTCGCTGATGGTTGACTCATCCCGCACAGGTAGCGCGCTCCAGCCATCGGGCGAGCAACGGTGACAGCTCGTCCAGCGGCTGGTAGCCATTGGTGAGCAGCGCCAATTGGCCGTTGCGCTCGGCCAGCAAGGTTGGGAAACCGGCAATGCCCAAATCCTGCACCCAGGTGAAATCCGCTGCCGTGGCCGCGTGCTGCTCGGCACGGTCGAACTCGCCGGCAAACTCGATACGCGGAATACCGGCCTGTTCGGCCAGTTCCACCAGCACGTGGGCGGAGGTGACGTCGCGGCCTTCTACATAAAATGCATGCTGGATCAGCCCCAGCAGCGTCCAGGCGCAATCCGGCGCCAGGCTGCGCGCAGTGACAAGGGCGCGGCACGCAGGCTCGGTGTCATAGACAAACCCCTCGGGTAACGCACCCTCGCGCTTGAACGGCTGGCCGGTGGCGTCGGTCACCGCCTGCCAGTGCTCCAGGATATAGCGCCGCGTAGTCGGTTCCAGCGCCGCGCCACTGCCGGTGCGCAAGCCGCCCACCACCAGGTGCAACTCCACGCCGGCCGCCCGGGCCTGCTCAACCAGCGCCTGCGCTACCGGGGCAAAGCCCCAGCACCAGGAACACATCGGGTCCATTACATAGAGCAGGCGCGCGGACATGGTTCAAGCCTCGGAAGGGGTTTGCTTGTAGTTGAAACCAATCGGGTGCGGCATGTTACGGGCCTTCGCCAGTTCGATCTGCTTCTGCCGGTCGATGGCGCTGCGACGGGTTTTCTCCGGCAGCTTATCCCAGCAATGCGGACAACTGATGCCGGCCACGTAGTGCTCGGACGCGCGGTCTTCTACGCTGACCGGTGTGCGGCAGGCATGGCATTGATCGTAGTCGCCTTCGCTCAAATCGTGGCGCACGGTGACGCGATTGTCGAACACGAAGCAGTCGCCCCGCCACTTGGTCTCCTCCTGCGGCACCTCTTCGAGGTATTTAAGGATACCGCCCTTGAGATGATAGACCTCGCCGAAGCCTTCGCTGAGCATATAGCTCGAGGCTTTCTCGCAACGAATGCCGCCGGTGCAGAACATGGCGACCTTCTTGTGCCTGGCCGGGTCGAAGTTGGCTTTGATGTAGTCGGGGAATTCGCGAAAACTGGTGGTCTTCGGGTCGATCGCGCCTTCAAAGGTGCCGATCGACACTTCGTAGTCGTTGCGGGTGTCGATCAGCAGCACTTCGGGGTCACTGATCAGCGCGTTCCAATCCTTGGGGTCGACGTAGGTGCCGACTTTTTTGTTCGGGTCCACGCCTTCCACGCCCAGGGTCACGATCTCTTTCTTGAGCTTGACCTTGGTGCGATAGAACGGCTGGTCGTCGCAGTAGGACTCCTTGTGGTCAATGTCGACCATGCGCGGGTCTTGCTTGAGCCACGCCATCAGGCCGTCAATGCCTTCGCGGCTGCCGGAAACGGTGCCATTGATGCCTTCTTCCGCGATCAGCAGGGTGCCTTTGATGCCGTTGTCGACCATCGCCTGCAACAGTGGCTCGCGCAGGGCGACGTAATCTTCAAGGGTGACGAACTTGTACAGTGCCGCCACGACGATAGGTTGAGTCATGGGTAATCTCTCCAGGTGGCTACCCTCGTAAGGGGTGAACCGGATGCAAAATGACGCCGACCAAGCGACGCGGCGGGCATTCTAGCAAAACCACGCCGCCACCGCATCGACACGCAGCCGCTGATGTGCCCTCAGCGGTGCGGGTTGCGTACGCCCTCCACTCGGTACCGCTGGCCGCCGAGGTGGCTGAACATCAAACGATAGGCACCGCGTCCGCGAGCAGCGGCATAACCGTGCAAGTCAGCGGACCACAGTTGGTCGCGATGAACATGCCAATGAACCGCGCCGAAACGCCCTTGACGCAAGTGGCTGAGGGCAAGGGCAATGCTGCGGCGTTCCCGGCCCGAGAGTTGGGTGTCTGCTAGCGCTGTGGTATCTAACTCCACCTGCGGGGCAGCCGCTCTCGCCGCCGCAGACGCCACCAACGGCATCTGCGCCTGGGCTTGCCGAGCACGGCGTGCGCGGCTTGTGCCGACAACCGGTGTTGTCTCCCCCACCTCGAACACGCTTGCCCCTGCCTGCTGGCCGCTCGCGCCCGCCGGATCACGGCTCGGACTTCGCAGCAAAATCGCGCCGTAGCCCATGCGTCTGAGCTCTGGTATCGGGTTACGCTGCCCCGCGAGCACGCTTTCGACTTCCCCCGGTTGGTCCACCGGCCCCGCATAGCCGTAGCTGGCCCCCTGGGTTGTATAAACATAAAGCGACATGCCGCCTTCAGCAGGACGGCGCCCATAGGCGAAATTCACCAGCCGCTCCGTTTCTTCGTGGCTCAGTTGCGCCTGCTGCGCCAAATTGATCGCCAATTCCGAGATATTCCTGGCGAACTGTGCTTCGATTCCTTCCGCGGCCCTGGCCACCGCCTGGGGTTGCCTATATCGATAGGCACTGAGGCGGCTGGCACCAAACAATACGCCTCCCACCAGAGCGCCCACGGCCGCCCCCAGCCGCGCATTGCCCAGCAGTGCCCCCGCTCCCAGGCCCAGCAAGACCAGCAGCAGCAGGATGACGACGCCACCCTGTATCTGAGTATTTTCCACGGCGGCAGGCTGCAACCCCATTGAGTCGACGAACGTGAGCGGGTTGTTGGACGCCATCAGATAAGCATTCAACTGCGCCTCGCCGCCTGCGGGGTCCGGGCTTATCCAGCGCTGCAACCACGGGGCGTAATAGCGAAAGCCGTAGTAATACAAACCGCTGACGTCACGCTCCTTGCCTGAATATCGGCGGGTTTTGTCGCTGCCCTGCACCGCGTTGCGCGACGCCCACCACGCGGTGCCCCCGTACGGAAAATAGCTCTCCTGGCTCAATAACTCGGCCTCTTCGCCCAGCTCCAGTCCATGACTCGATTGCTGATCCTTCAGGCAATAACGCAGGGTCTCCTGCGCAGCGCCGTCATCGGGTCCCAGCTCCCATTGCAGGACCTCAACCGTGCAACGCGCCACCTCAAGGCGCACGATATTCAGCCGACGCATCGGCCGGTGGCGCAGTTCCAGGCCTGGCAGGTAATACACCCGCGCCGTTTGCCGGCTACCGGCGACCTGCTGATGAGTGAGTTTGAGCGCACGCTGACCGTCACCGGCATACACATAGGTCTCTTCGTCGGCATCCTCCCCCTCACGCTCAATGGAGGTGACCCTGGCCAGCTGATTACGCACGTTCCACACCATGGGCTGGCCGCGCCCCAGCTGTTTCTGATTGCCATTGGCGTCAAAGCCTTGCGCCCCTTCGGTTGGCGCAAGCTCGCTCGACAACGCACGGTTACTGCCCGTCGCCACCTGCATGACGCGGGTGTAGCCGACACCACTGGACGGCACATGGCGCAGCCGGGTCAGGTTGCCCCCCTCGTCATAGGCATAGTGCTGGGTGTAGTTGCGCCATAAAGCGGCATCGGTCGAACCGAACGAAATACGCGCGGGCAGCGCCGGGCCAATGGCGGCGCCGGCACTTTCCCGGCCCGTCGCCTGGGTCAGTTGGTACAGCGAGTCGTATTCATAGCGGCAGGCAGCCTGCACTTGCGTGTTGTGGCTCCATTGGGTCGGTTGCGCCTGATCGAGCAGGTTTGAAACATTGCCCACGGGATCATAGGCGTAGCTCAGGTCCTGCAAGGGGGCCGCCGGCGCGTTTTTGCGGTACGCCATCAGCCGGCGCATACGGCCGTCCTCGGGCCGATAGGTGGCGAGGCTGCTCACGCCATTGCCCAGCAGGGCCGTCTCCACTTCGCCTGCGGAATTGTAGTCGTAGCGTTCGATGACGGTCTTGCGCACGCCACTTTTCAAAGTGAGGTGAATATGTGTGGCCTGTCCGTCCAGACCATAGGCAAAGTGCCGACCGTTTCCCTTGGCGTCGACCTGTTCCAAGGTGCTGCCAAGGGCATCAAACGTCCAGCGCGTGGTGTAACCCGCGCTTTCCAGCTGCTGGTTCTGCTCGGCCTGGGCAAGCGGCCAGTCCACCTCACCGGGCGCGTCGCGAAACCGCCGCGTTTGCCGCAGCACTTGCCCGGTAATCCCGTACGCGTCGTACACCTGCGTGCCCGCCGGGTCGGCATGACGGACCAGTTGGCCGCTGCGGTTGAGCGCGCGGTGCTCGGGGGTTGGCGGGGCATACGCCAGGCTTTCGACACAGCGGGGCCGTGCTTCGTTGGCCGCTTGTTCGAACACTGCCACCGGACGCTGCAAGGCGTCGTAGTCGTGGCGCTGGTAGGCACCCCGCCCATCCCAGGCATGCAACAGTTGCCCGGATGGCGCTGCCAGCAACAGCCGCATACCGGCGTCCACATCGTTGCGGCGCACCAGCGCACCGGACAGGCTGTACACCGACACCTGGTTGGCCTCGGTGGCGGGCTCGCTCAATTTAAGCGCATGCAGGCGCGCGTCCCACTGCTGCAGCAGCAGACCGCTGGCCCCAAACACCTGGCGCATGACACGGGCCGTTGGCGCCGCCTGGGGGGTTGCGCGCAGGTAAGCGACGTTGCGCACGGTCAACCCACGGGGGTCGAATGCCGCGAGCGAGGGCGTATTTCGATGAAGCGAAGCAGACATGATCACATGACCTCAATGGCACAAAGGTCGGCAAAGCCTGGGCTTGATGCGGTGGATAAAGGTGGTATCGGCGTATGGGTGCCGGCGATGCCTGTAAATACCTATACCTGGCCCCGTCAATCTGCGTGATAGCGTTTTTCATTGCCCGCCGGACCCATCGGCGGGCGTGAAGGAACGTACGAATATGCAAGCCGACAGCAGCTCCTTGCTCGCTCAATTGATTGATCACTCACGCCCTCCCGCCCCCGGTCGGGACGATTTCAACAGCGCGCTGCAGCGCCTCGCCATTCACTCGGTATTCGACATTGTGCGACTCGGCGAAAAGGCCTTTGCAGAGCAACTGGCCACCTGCAACGACGACGATGCCCACGCGGTGTACCTCAAGGCTCGCAGCGCTGCTGCGCAACTGGAAAGCGTGTTTCGCGAACAGCAAGTCTCGTCGGACCGCCCTTCCCGGCGCGATAAACGCGATGTCGCCGCTCAAGACGGTGCCACCTACCAGGCGTTGTTCAAGGAAAACCGCGAACAGTTCTGCGCCAGTTCGTCCATTGCCGCCATCGATTCGCCGGCCGCCTACCTGCGCGCGCTTTATCTGTTCGCCCTGCAACTGGAACAGAATGCCAAGGGGGCGGACGCGGTCAAGCTGGCCGAGCGCCGCGCGGACCTGCAGGATCTGTTGATCGACCCACACAGCGTCGCGGGCCAGGTGCCCATGCTGTCGATCATCAATCACACCTTGCTGCGCAATATCGCCGGTGCCAACGACAACGACACCTACACACGACTGAGCAAAACCTGGTACCCCTTTTCACTGCCGTATCATTTTCACCACCAGCAATGCCGGCTGGGCTTGTCGGGCGACAGGCCCATGTTGGGTGAGTTGAACTATCGCATCAGTCGCCAGTTGCCCCTGGCCGCAGAAACCAGCACTTACGGGCAAGTCGTTACCCACAATCACGAGGTTCAATGTCTGTTATCGGGGCTGAGCCCTGAACAACAGGCGATGCTCAAAAGTGACTTGGCCTCGGCGCAGGATGCCCAGACGTTCTATCGGACGTACTTCAACTGGACGGCCGCACAGGGCCCGGAAAACGTCACTGACTTTCTGCACCCTACGCAACTGGACGCCGAACAACTTCAAGCGCTGTTGGCGCTACAGACACAAACACCGCGCAAATCGCCTTACTGCAAGCAGGACACCGGGCTCACTTACGGTGCCTGTTACATCAATGGCGCGACGGCCCCCACACCCGCGATCAACCTGGACAACAAGGCCCCCGCCAAGCTGGTCAACGTGAGCCTGGAACGCTTCGACAGGCTGCAACGGATGATCCGGCTGCAGCGCTGGCTCGGCCTGCCGTTCGCACAATTGGACACCTTGCTGGTCAGCGCCATGCGCTGCGAAAACGCCGACAACCGCGCGCTGCTGATCACCCATAACACCCTTCGGGCGCTGGGGGTGTTTTGCCATCTGAGCAAGCGCTACAACTTGCAAGCCGAAGAGTTTGCCGCCTGGCTCCATCAGTTGCCGGTTCACGCCTCGGGTGAGCGCGTGTCATTGTTCGATCAGGTGTTCAACCGCGCAGGTTCCGCCTTGCCGCCCCTGTACCTGGACGGCAAGGCGTTCGACGCCACCACTGCACAACAACTCTGCGCCGGACTGGGCCTGCAAGACACCCAGGATTCGCTGCAACTGCTGATCGCCGATGGGCCTGCAACGCGTACGATCGAGACCGTCAGCGCACTGTATCGACAAGCGCGAATCGCCCGCCTGTTCGGCTTGTCGGTCATGGAATGCCAGCAACTGGCGCAGTTGCTCGGCAAAGCCAACGTCCTCACGCAACTGCGCAACCCGACACTGCGTCGCAATGCCATAGGCGCTACCGACTTTCTCGATGTGCTCATGCACCTGGAGTGGGCCAGCCGCTGGCTCAAGGAAAACGGCAACAGCCTGTCACTGTTCAGGCATCAGCTACTGCTTGACCAGCAGGTCCTGGACCCCGCCATCAACCTGCTGTTGAAAGAGTTCACGGCCTATGATCAGGCGTCCGTCTCCACAAAGTTGAATCTGCTTGAACTGCCTCGACAACCCTCTGACGAAACACCTCGCCTGCCCGCCGTTGACTGGCGATCCCTGGTCCATCAGGTACTGCAACGGATGCGCTCGAACACGACCATCGAGGTGGCGCTCGATCAAGTGCTGGCTGGCGTTGTAATCAGCACGGCCCCCAGACGCAGAGTCCTCATCATCGAACAAACCAAACCCATGCTTCTTACCCTGGTGGGCACGCTACGTGATGAGCTCTGGGCGCTGTACGGGCGCCTCAAAGACATCATCCACGCCGTCCCCCAACTGCCAGGCAACGCCAACGGGCATCAGAAATATGACCATCATGGGCATTTCCTGCGTTTGTACGCGCCCGGTGCCCCACCGCTGCAAACCCTCGGCTATCTGATCTTGCTGCTCCCTCACGCCGTCGATGTTCTGCAATGGCCGATCAGCCGCCAGGCGCTTGATCAATTTCTGGTAAACCCGCACTGGCTGGACAGCGATCATCAACCGTCCTCGTTACTGGAACTGACGCCGCACACCCTCTACCTCATGCAGCAGTTCAACCATTGCATCGACCGCTTCGGCCTGACCGAAGGACAGATTCTCGATTACTTCAGGCTGGCCAATACACCGCCCAGTAGCGCGGCACAAAACACCAGTGACGAAACCAACGAGCATCTGGCCCGACTCTGTGGCTGGAGTGCCAGCGAAATAGGCGTTTTCAGCGGCCAGCTGAGCCCGCCCCGCATTACCTCAATGGATCGCCTGGACTGGCTGCTGCGCTGCCGCCACGCCAGCAGCGCCACCGGACTGTCCGCCACGCAGCTGATTGCCGCCAGCCAACTTAAAACCGACTCGACGTTCGCTCAATGGAAGGCCGTCGGCGAGGCGCTGACCAGTGCGCATGCCTCTGCCATTGACACCCTGTCCCCTTTTGACCTGCTCAAGGACTGATCATGTCGCATTCGCTTGACCACCAGCTTAATGAAAGCCTGCGCGACGCCATGCTCGCGTACTACCTCACCCATAAGGTACCTCGCGCCCTCAAAGCCAGACTCAGCACGGCCGATGACCTTTACGCGTATTGGTTACTCGACGTGCAAGTCAGCCAGGCCGTGCCGACCAGCCCGGTCGCCTGTGCCGTTTCCAGCCTGCAGCAATACATCACCCGTATTCAACTGGGCCTTGAGCCGGGCTATGAACATCAGGGCATGACCGCGCAACAGAGCAAGGTCTGGCGCGAACAATTGCACAGCTACCCGCTCTGGAATGCCAGCCAGCAATTGCGCTACCACCCGGCCAACTATCTGGACCCGACGTTACGGCGTGACAAGACCGACAGTTTTCAACAGTTGGAAAACGATCTCAGCCAATACCGAATTCAAGCCGACGCCGTCGTCACGGCGGTTCAGAGTTACCTGGCCCGGTTCGAGGAAACCGCCAACATACGCACGATCAACGGCTATATCGACGCAGACTTGAGCAACCTGCATCGCGGCACTTATTACTTCATCGGCAAATCGAGCTCCGGGAACACCTATTACTGGCGCTCCCTGGACCTGTCCAGGCGCGCCGGCGCGGTGCTGTTGCAGGACGCCTGGTCGGACTGGAAAAAAATCAACCTGTCGGTCTCCGACGCTACCGCCGAGCAAAGCATCCGACCGGTGTATTTCAATAGCCGACTATTTTTCATCTGGGCCGAGTGCATCAAACCCACCCCAAGCAGTTCGTTCAAGCCGGCGCGATGGGATTCAGAGAAAAAGGAACTCCTGGCCGACTGGATCAATACCCACTACGTCCAATTCCGGCTCAATTTCTCGTATGAAAAACACGATGGCAGTTGGAGCGCACCCCAGGCGTGCATTGAGAAATACTGCGCGACCGAAGACGTCAACGCCTCGACCTCCGAGCTCCTCAAAAGCATTACGCAAACGGTGGCGATCGTTGATGACAACAGCACCCCTGCGCTTTTTTTAAGTGTCCTCGCCACCAGCCGCAAAGATCCCAAACAGCAGGATAATTTCATCGGCAAATTCTTCCAGGCCGTGCATATCGACCAGTCTTTCAACATCACCACCGTCGCCGATGGCGGTAGCCCCGAGCGCTACAGCGTGCTGCCCGACTCAGACGTGGACGAAGAAATAAACCGACTGCTGGAACCCTTCGATCCGTCCCAGAAGACCAAAGTGCAGGCCATACTCAAGGGCCAGACGCACAGTCCCAACGGTTATTACAGCGAATTGCTGCCTGACAGCGCCCGGCACTTTCTCGCGCTCTTTGCGCACAAGAACCAGGGCAACCTGCAGTTCAAAATAACGCCCACGCCCGACTACACTATTTCCATAGCATCGCAAAAGATTTTCCCGGACAAGGCGCATTGGAACCATGAAAACAACCAGGCAAAAATAAAGGACACCGACCGCACTCAGGTTTTTTTTGATTCAAACACCCATGAACTCGTGTTCTCTTCGACACTCAGTGACCGCTTCCAGCAGCCGTACACCGTCACAATAAACAAACTGCAGGGTGCGACCATTACGCTGATCACCCATGATGCGCTGGATGACCCGACAACGACTCAGCTTAAACTGAGCAAGGGGTCTAAAATTACCGGTGTATCGACAGCGTTGAAAACCAACTTTTACGCACTGTATTTTAGAAATTCGATCACGCAGGAAGAGTTCCCCAATGCTGTACATCATGCTGACGGCGCATTGTTTACTCATATAACAACCGCAACAGAGCCAGACACCCTATTGTTGGAAGGTCATTTCATCGAAAAAGACGCCTTCGTCAATTTATACACAAACAAACTCTTCGATTTCACCCTTAACCGTTACGGCGCTTTTTCCGAGCCCGAGAATAAAATCAACAAGCTGCATTCACAGAATGTGTTGCTGACCAAAAAGGCAAAAGTGACCACGCCCCACTTGCGCGCCTTTAAACACGTCATCATGAGTGCGAACTTCAAAGACTACCCCTTTACCGAGACCATTAACGCCAATTCTCATCGCATCATCAACTTCCAGGACACGGCGCACGAAAGCCTCACCGGATCGAGTGCCGAATTACCGGCCGGGCATCGGGTCACGACGCGCATTCCGGTGACACAGGAGCAGATGACCTCCGGCCTCACCCTGATCCATGGCGTGGTCACCCTTGAGCCCGAGAAAGACGGCACGAAAATCCTCGGCTATGCGTTGAATACGGCGGTCCTGAAACTGACAACATCGGCTTCTGAGCCCATGCTCAACCCGCAACTGGCGCCGACGATCAGAAGGCTTGAGTCGGACAGAATCGGCACCGCTGAATTCATCGACTTCTCCAATAGCGGGGCAAGCCTGCCCGCCGGCCTGCCCGCCACCCTGCGCATGAATACCTGCTTTGCCGCAAAGCTGGTGCAGGCGGCAAATGTCAGCCTTGAACACCTGTTCTCGTTAACGCCAGAAACCTGGCAAGAACCTCCACTCACCCCCGAGGGTAAAGCGCAAGGCATTGACTTCCGGGGGGCCAACGGCAAGTACTTCTGGGAGCTGTTCCTGTACGTGCCCTGGCTGATCGCCCATCGCCTGAATCAGGAGCAGCAGTATGTCGAAGCGCAGACCTGGATCAGCTACCTGTTCGATCCGGGGCGAGCAGCCGATACCTCCAACGACCGGCCCGCCTTTTGGGGATTGCGCGAACTCGCCCGTGAAGAACGCCTGCCCGGTCACACCAGCCACGATCCCCACGAACTGGCGACACGCGCCCCCGTGTATTTTCGCAAGGCGATCTACCTGTTTTACCTGGACATCCTGATCAATCGCGGCGATGCGGAGTATCGCCAGCTCACCCCGGACAGCCTGACCCAAGCCAAGCTCTGGTACACCCGAGCCCACCATTTCCTTGGCCCACGCCCCAGGGTCACCACCGCTGAACCCTGGGCGCAAATCACCCTTGCCACGTTGGCAACGCAGGGTTCTCAAGCGCTGAAAAGACTTGAGCAAACCCACCCCACCGTGGACATCAACCTGTCGGTCGAAGGCGATGCACCGGCTTCGCTGACGGACACCGACAACCTGTGCCTGCCTTTCAACACCGAGCTGGTGGCGCGCTGGGACAAGCTCGAAAGCCGTCTGCATAACCTGCGGCACAATCTTGACATCACCGGCAGACCCTTGCGCCTGGCGCTCTACGCGGCCCCGCTGTCGCCTCTGAAGTTATTGGCCAGCCAGGGCAAAGGGGCTTTCAGCGAAAGCGCGGCAGCGCCGTTCATGGACGCGCAGGTCGGCCATTATCGCTTCCAGGTCATGCTGGGCCACGCGCTCACGGCCACCGAAGCGGTGATCCAACTCGGCAATACGCTGCTGAGCCTGATTGAACGCAAGGAACAGGCGGAATATCTGGAGTTACAGCAACAACAAGCGTGGGACCTGGCCAACATCGTCGTGACCCAGCAGACCCAGGCGTTGCAGATCGACGGGAAGAACCGGGAAGCACTCGACGCCAGTCGCCGCATGATCGAGTCGCGGATGCACTACTACGCACACCAGCTCACCGAAGGCATCAGCGCCGGGGAGTCCCACGCCGGCTGGCTCTACCTGCTCAGCAGCGGGTTCGACACCGCTGCTTCGGCCGCCGCCGTAGGGGCCGGCATCGCGATGGTGGCGCCGAATATCTTCGGCACCAGTGTCGGCGGCTCGCGCTGGGAAGGGCCGTTCTATGCCGCCCAAGCCTTGGCCCAGGGCGCTGCCACCGCGCTGCGTGGCGACGCCGCCGACCTGGATCGCTCCGAGCAATTCAACCGCCGGGCGCAGGAGTGGGCCCATGCCCAGGATCAGGCCCGACTCGAACTGGCCCAAGTCGATGCCCAACTACAAGCCTATGCCGAGCAGGAAAAAGCCACGCGCCTGCAATTGCGCCTGGCCGAGACCTCCCTGGCCCAGGCCTGGTCGACCTATCAATTGCTGGCCAAGCGCTTTTCCAAGGCGCAGCTGTATGACTGGCTCAATGCCCAGTTGAGCAAGTTCTACTATCAGCTCTATGACCTTGGCCTCTCCCTGTGCCGCACCGCCCAGGCGTGCTGGCAGTACGAGATAGCCGACCATGAGCGCACGTTTATCCAGCCCGGCGCCTGGAACAACAACTACCGTGGCTATCTGGCGGGCGAAGCGCTGAAGCTGTCGTTGTTGAACATGAACACGGCCTATTTGAACCATAACGTGCGGGACCTGGAGATCGTCAAAACCATTTCACTGCGTCACCGCCTGAACGAGTGCGAGGTCGCCTCACCCGGCACCTTCCAGACGCCGCCCTCCGGTCCTGAAGACAAATGGACACGTCTCAAACTGCAACTGGTCAGCAAAGGCAGGCTCTGCTTCAAATTGCCCGCCGCCCTGTTTGAGGAGGATTACCCCCGGCACATCCTGCGCCGGATCAAAGGCATCAGCGTATCGTTGCCCGCGACGCTGGGCCCCTATGAAGACATCAAGGCGATACTGACCCAGACCCGCAACGACATCGAACTGCCCACGGGCGAGCTGCGCACGGACATGCGTGCCCATCAGCAAATCGCCCTTTCCACCGGGCTGGACGACAACGGCCTGTTCCCCCTCACGTTCGACAGCAACGAGCGTTACTTGCCGTTCGAATACACCGGGGCCATTTCCGACTGGACCCTGGAGTTTCCCAACCCGGACCGGCAGAAAGCCGTGCTGGAATCCATCAACGATATTGTCATTCACCTGCGCTACACCGCCAGGGCGGCCGCTGCCGGCGGGGGCCAGGCATGAGCGACGCCACTCACAACCTGCAGGTCAATACCCCGGCAATGCCCAAGGGCGGTGCCGCTATCCAGGGCACCGGCAAGGGCTGGGGCGATATCGGTTCCAGTGGTACGGCAAGCCTTGAGATTGCGTTGCCGATTTCGCCCGCGCGCGGCTATACGCCAGCCCTGTCGCTGACCTACCAGAGCGGCGCCGGTAACGGTCCCTTCGGCCTGGGCTGGGGCGTGCACCTGGGCGCCGTCAGCCGACGCACCTCCCATGGCGTGCCGGGGTACACAATGGACGATGCGTTTGTGGGCCCCGACGGGCAAATCTGGCTGCCGGAACGCGACGCCGAGGGAGCGATCATCAGCAGCCCCCTTACATCCTTCAATGGCTTGCCACTGCCGCGCGCGTATACGGTTACCCGCCACTTCCCCAGGGTCGAAACCCGCTTCGACCGTATCGAACACTGGCAATCGGCAACCGACACGGCGGGCTTCTGGTTGCTGCGCGCTGCCGATGGCAGTCAGCACTTCTACGGAAAAACCCCGCTGGCCCGGATTGCCGATCCGGACCAGGCGCAGCATGTGGCGCAATGGTTGTTGCAGGAAAGCCTGAATGCCCACGGCGAGCACATTTATTATCACTACACCAAAGAAACCGACACCACGCGCTACCCCAGGGACTGCCGCGCCCGGCATTACCTGGACAGTGTCTGCTATGCCAACTTCAGCGCCAGGGAGCAGGAGCAGCTTTACCTCTGGCAGACCGACGATAAACCGGACAGGGGCTGGCACTTTCAATTGCTGTTCGATTACGGCGAACGCGCCCTTGAACTGGATCAACGGCCGACGTATCGCAAAATCCGCGACTGGCCGGCACGGCAAGACCCTTGCTCGGATTTTGCCTACGGATTTGAGTTACGCACCCTGCGCCGTTGCAGCCAGATCCTGATGTTTCACCACTTCCCCAAAGAAGCGCGAATGGGCGCCGACCCGGTGCTGGTCAAGCGCCTGCTCCTGGAATACCGCACCTCCAGCCATGTCAGCCTGCTGAGCGCGGTCCATGAGCAGGCCTACGACAGCGCGGGCAATTGCGTGAGCCGCCCGCCGCTGGAGTGCTTTTACCAGACGAGCCAGCTCAAGGTCGATCCGAGCCGCTACCAGGCATTCAGTGCATTGCCCAGGCTGCATGACGGCGTGCGTTATCAACTGGTGGACCTGTATGGCGAAGGCCTGCCCGGTGTGTTGTACCACGTAGACAAAAGCTGGTATTACCATGAGCCGCTGAGACCGCAGCAGCCACGCACCGGCGACGAGGTGAGCTACGGCGCGGCGCTGGAGTTGACCCGCGTGCCGGTCGCCGACAGCACCCGGCCCGTGCACCAGGCGCTGGCCGATGTGGATGGCGATGGGCGTCTGGACTGGTTGGTGGCGGGTCCCGGAATGCATGGTTTTTTCAGCCTGGACGAACAGCGCAACTGGTCAGCCTATACGCCGTTCGATGCCTTCCCCTCGGAGTTCTTCCACGCCCAGGGCCTGCTCGCCGACCTGATGGGGGCAGGCCGTCATGACTTTGCGATGATCGGCCCGCGCAGCGTGCGCCTGTATGAAAATCGCCGACCCGCCGGCTTCGCCCCTCCCACCGAAGTGGCGCACAGGCCTGACGATAGCTTGCCGGTCATTTCCACTTCGCCCAACGAAGTGGTGGCGTTCAGCGATGTACTCGCCACGGGTCAACAGCATCTGGTGCGAATCCGCCACAACGAAGTCAAATGCTGGCCGAACCTGGGGCGCGGCCGTTTTGGCCAGGGGTTTGTATTGGCCACATTGCCGTTGCGGTATCAGACGTTCAACGCGGCGCATGTACTGCTCGTCGACCTCAACGGCGGCGGCGCGGCAGACTTGCTGTACCTGAGCGCCACGCACCTGAACATCTTCCTCAACAAGGGCGGCAACGGTTTCGAGACACAGGCGATCAAAGTCCCGTGGCCAAAAGGCGTGCAGTACGACGATCACTGCCAGGTCAGCGTCGTCGATGTGCTCGGCCTGGGCTGTCCGAGCCTGATCCTGACGGCTGTCCATCAGACCCCGGTTCATTGGCGCTACGACTTTTTCAACCACAAGCCCTGGCTGCTCACACGCACCGACAACAACATGGGCGCCCAGGCGTCGATCAAATATCGAAGCAGTGCCCAGGAGTGGCTGGACGAAAAACGCGAGCTGCAGGCCCAGGGCCAACCCGCGATCAGCCAGTTACCCTTTGCGCTGCTGCTGGCCAGCCAACACACCCAGCGCGATGAAATTACCGGCAACCAGTTGACCCGCCGCATGAGCTACCGCCAGGCGTATTACGACCGTGTGGACCGCGAGTTCCGTGGCTTCGGGCTGTTGCTGCAAACCGACACCGACAACCCCAAGGACGCCCCCCTCACGCCGGGCTCCAGCGCACCCTTGCTCAGCAAGACCTGGTTCCATACCGGACGATCCCTTGACATGCCCTGCCTCGGCCGCAGCACGCACGACCCGCACGCCAAGCCCCTCGGCCGCACGCTGGTCAGCCGCTACAG
>NZ_CVTX01000142.1:63527-67237 GCF_900005715.1 Pseudomonas sp. 34 E 7 | reverse complement strand
GCCTGGCCGTCGCCGACCAGGCTGCTGCCGTCGGTCGAGTCGTTCAGCCACCAGCCGAGGATCGAAGGTCGATTGCTGCCCCAGATCGCCAACCCGGCGTCACGCAAGGCGCGATCGGTGCTGACCGGGTCGAAATCCACTTGCAGGCTTTCCGGCGGGCCGGCGTCGTATCCGTATTGGCTGATGATTTGCTGCGGGTCCTTGCGGATCGCCGCCAGGCCCGGGCCTTCGGCCGCTTTGGCATCGCCGGTCAGGCGGATGACCAGGGTCTGCACGGCGCGCTGGGTGGCCTGGTCGCGCTCTTGGGGCGACTGGCTGCTGACCGGTTCGAGGACTTGATAGAGGCCATTGAGGGTTTCGGCATGACTCGCCAGGCTGACCAATGACAAGAAGCCTACAAAAAAGAATTTACACAGACGCATGGAAGATTCCCGAACGACAAATTTAGCGGCTGGAACAGACCGCGTGATCTCGGTTTGGCAAAGCTGTGACACAGCGACCGGTAAAACATTCACGGGTCTCGGCAAGTTTTCATACTGTCATAACGATAGCGGGTTCAAGGCTATACCTTAATACGCTGCATTACCGCGCCGATTCCGTATTTTTTAAGCTCATATGCCCTGCCCGTCGGCCCGAGGATGGCCGCTGCCCCTCAAGCCTGATAAAATCGCGCGCCTTCGCAGACCGTCAACGGCTGGGCCTTTTACCAAAAGCGCCTGCCCGCTCGGTCGTTACCCCTGAATCCCCCCTAAAGGCCTGGATCATGAGCAAGCAACCCTCCCTGAGCTACAAGGACGCCGGTGTAGACATCGACGCCGGTGAAGCATTGGTCGAACGCATCAAGAGCGTCGCCAAGCGCACTGCGCGCCCCGAAGTCATGGGCGGCCTGGGCGGTTTTGGCGCCCTCTGCGAAATCCCGGCCGGCTACAAGCAGCCTGTACTGGTCTCCGGCACCGACGGCGTGGGTACCAAGCTGCGCCTTGCCCTGAACCTGAACAAGCACGACAGCATCGGCATCGACCTGGTTGCCATGTGCGTCAACGACTTGGTGGTATGCGGCGCCGAGCCGCTGTTCTTCCTCGACTACTACGCCACCGGCAAGCTCAATGTCGAGACCGCGACCCAGGTGGTCACCGGCATCGGCGCCGGCTGCGAACTGTCGGGTTGCTCCCTGGTGGGCGGCGAAACCGCTGAAATGCCAGGCATGTACGAAGGCGAAGACTACGACCTGGCAGGCTTCTGCGTCGGCGTGGTGGAAAAAGCCGAGATCATCGACGGCTCCAAAGTGGCTGCCGGCGACGCGTTGCTTGCCCTGCCATCCTCCGGCCCGCACTCCAACGGCTACTCGCTGATCCGCAAGATCATCGAAGTGTCCGGCGCCGACATCGAGAACATCCAGCTCGACGGCAAGCCACTGACCGACCTGCTGATGGCCCCGACGCGCATTTACGTCAAGCCACTGCTCAAGCTGATCAAGGACACCGGCGCCGTCAAGGCCATGGCCCACATCACCGGCGGCGGCTTGCTGGACAACATCCCACGCGTACTGCCAAAAGGCGCCCAGGCGATTGTCGACGTGGCCAGCTGGCAGCGCCCTGCAGTCTTCGACTGGCTGCAAGAGAAAGGCAACGTCAACGAAACCGAGATGCACCGCGTGCTCAACTGCGGCGTGGGCATGGTCATCTGCGTGGCCCAGGAACACGTTGAAACCGCGCTGAACGTATTGCGTGAAGCCGGCGAACAACCTTGGGTCATCGGCCAGATCGCCACGGCTGCCGAAGGCGCAGCCCAGGTTGAACTGAAGAACCTCAAGGCCCATTGATGCAAGCGCGGATGCCCACGACAGGTGATGTCGTGGTGCTGCTTTCCGGTACCGGCAGTAACTTGCAGGCGCTGATCGACAGCACACTGACCGGCGACAGTCCGGTGCGCATCGCTGCGGTGATTTCCAACCGCAGCGACGCCTATGGCCTGCAACGTGCCAGGGACGCGGGTATCCAGACCCGCTCGCTGGATCACAAGGCGTTCGAAGGTCGCGAGGCCTTCGACCAGGCCTTGATCGAACTGATCGACGCCTTCGAGCCCAAGCTGGTGGTGCTCGCCGGCTTCATGCGCATTCTCAGCGCCGATTTCGTGCGCCATTACGAAGGGCGCCTGCTCAATATCCACCCGTCCCTGCTGCCCAAGTACAAAGGCATGCACACCCATCAGCGCGCCCTCGATGCCGGTGACAGCGAGCATGGCTGCACCGTGCACTTTGTCACCGAGGAACTCGATGGCGGGCCTCTGGTCGTACAGGCAGTGGTTCCGGTAGAGTCAGGCGACTCGGCGCAGACGCTTGCGCAACGGGTTCACACCCAGGAACACAGGATTTACCCGCTGGCCGTTCGCTGGTTTGTCGAGGGTCGGTTGATTCTTGGTGAACAGGGAGCATTATTGGACGGTCAGTTACTCGCGGCCAGCGGCCACTTGATTCGAACCTAGGAGATTTTATGCGTCGCGCCCTGCTTTTCGCTTTTGCGCTGTTCGCTCTGCCTGCCGTGCAAGCGGCAGACCTTCACCCCTTCTCCGTCAGCTACACCGCCGACTGGAAGCAACTGCCCATGAGTGGTTCGGCTGAACGCAGCCTGACCAAAAACGGCGACGGCACGTGGACCTTGAACTTCAAGGCCTCGATGATGATTGCCAGCCTGACCGAAACCAGCGTGATCGTGTTCGACAAGGACACCCTGCAACCCAAGAGCTACAGCTTCGAGCGCGGCGGCCTGGGCAAAGCGAAGAAGATCAACCTGGATTTCGACCAGGCAACCAAGAAAATCACCGGCTTTGAAAACAAGGACCCGGTTAACGTCACCCTCGAAAGCGGCATGCTCGACAAGTCCACCTATCAACTCGCGCTTCAGCGCGATGTGGCGGCCGGCAAGAAAAGCATGAGCTACCGAGTGGCCGAAGGCACTGACGTCGACACCTACGATTTCCGCGTCATCGGCCCGGAAAAGGTCCAGACCAAGGTCGGCGCCATCGACGCGATCAAGGTTGAACGCGTGCGTGACCCTTCCCAGAGCAAGCGCATCACGCAGATGTGGTTTGCCAAAGACCAGGGCGGCATTCTGGTTGCCTTGCGTCAGGTTGAAACGGATGGCAAGGAATACAACATCATGTTGCAGGATGGCACTGTTGACGGTAAGGCTGTCAAAGGTAGCTGATTGGCCTGATGAGTTGAAAAGAGCCTCGCTGAATGCGGGGCTTTTTTTCGCCTGGGTATTTGCTGTGAAGCTTCTGGCCCCATTGGGGCATAGGTATCTACACAGCTTTGATATGACACCGACATGTGGCGAGCGAGCTAGCTCCCGATGGTGGCCTCTGGGCCGACCAGGATGTTGGTGTCGATCCCGGTCCAATGTGGGAGGGGGCTTGCCCCCGATGGCGGCCTCTGGGCCGACCAGGATGTTGGTGTCGATCCCGGTCCAAATGTGGGAGGGGGCTTGCCCCCGATGGCGGCCTCAGGACCGACCAGGATGTTGGTGTCGATCCCGGTCCAAATGTGGGAGGGGGCTTGCCCCCGATGGCGGCCTCTGGGCCGACCAGGATGTTGGATTAGGCCGAGTACATATCTGTTTCTGCGGTAACGGCCACTTAGGGTTCCGCCCTTACGGCGGCTCACTTTTGAAAAGCGCAAAAGTAAGCAAAACGCTCTTGCCCCACCACTC
>NZ_CVTX01000142.1:56419-63477 GCF_900005715.1 Pseudomonas sp. 34 E 7 | reverse complement strand
CCTGCGTTCGGCCAGCGTGGTTTAACGGGGCGCCTAGGATCAAAAGCAGATCAAGATCAAGAGCGACTCGCTTCGCATCGTGGTTACGGTTGGGCGCTGCTGAGTTGTGTGGGTACCTATGCCCCCCGATGGCGTCAGTAGCCTGCCCCCAAACATGAAACTTTTGTCATCTAACCCAACCACCTGCGACCAAATGCCACGGTTTACATGGCCTGCAGCACTGTTGCGTTTCCTGCAATGAATTGTTGCACGCAAAACCGGTTTACTTAGCAAGCTAACAAATCATATAACAAAGGCCTGCGACGACTTGCCGCAGATCAACCAGAGATTGGAGCAAGCAGATGACTGTAAAAGTAACTGAACGCGACGATGAACATATGTCCCACGAAGCACTAGGCCACGGGATTCACATCTGGGATGTACATCAACAAGATTTGCTGGTCGGCATGTTTCACAACGAGAGCGATGCTCATAATTATAAAAACGAACTTGAATCGCTTGAGATGAAACGCCAGGCACAAGGCTCCTGAAATTCCGAAATCGCGTAGACGTCCGGCCCACGCAGCCGGGCCGCCTGCAAACGAAAACCCCGCCTGTTGGCGGGGTTTGTCGTTTCTACAGCCTTACCACATCAGATCATCCGGGATCTGGTAGGCGGCGTACGGATCGTCCTCATCCGGCACCTGGCTTTCGGTCAGGAGGTTGAGCTGAACGATACGCTCCGGCGCGCGCTCCTGGATCTTCAGCGCGGCTTCGCGCGGGATCACTTCGTAGCCGCCGCCGTGGTGCACGATGGCCAGGGAGCCATTGCTCAGTTTATTGCGCATCAGCGTGTTGACCGACAGGCGCTTGACCTTCTTGTCATCCACGAAGTTGTAGTAGTCCTCGGTGGTCAACTTTGGCAGCCGCGAGGTTTCGATCAATTGCTTGACCTGGGCCGTACGGGCCTTGGCCTCGGCTTTTTCCTGCTGCTGGCGGTTCAGCTCCTGGTCGCGCTTGACCTTCTCGGCGTGCGCCTCGGCGGCCAGGCGCGCCTGAGTGTCATCGACCTCAGCCTGGCCCTTGTGGACCAGGCGCTGCTGTTTCTGCTTCTCTTTGCCGACCTGCTTGGCCTGCTTTTGATTGACCAGACCTGCTTTGAGCAACTGGTCGCGAAGGGAAAGGCTCATGGTGCTTACTCACTTGGGCAACTGCTCAACCGCAGCTGGATATAGTCTTTTCCTGGCGTTTGGCTTCGCCCCACAGGGCGTCCAACGTTTCGAGGGTGCAATCTTCTATGGGTTGGTGCGTGTCGCGCAATGCCTGTTCGATAAATCGGAAACGTCGCTCGAACTTGGCATTGGCACCGCGCAGCGCGGTTTCAGGGTCGACCTTGAGGTGACGGGCCAGGTTGACCGCTGCGAACAACAGGTCACCCACCTCATCGGCAATCGCCACCGAGTCGTTATCGGCCATGGCTTCGAGCACTTCATCCAGCTCTTCGCGGACGTTATCCACCACCGGCAACGCCGACGGCCAGTCGAAACCTACTTGGCTCGCGCGCTTTTGCAATTTGGCGGCACGGGACAGCGATGGCAAGGCGGCGGGCACATCATCAAGCAAGGAAAGTTGCTCGGGCGCGTCGGATTTTTCCGCGCGCTCCTCGGCCTTGATCTGCTCCCAGCGCTGCTTGACCTGCTCTTCGCTCAACTGCGGGATATCCAGCGGTGCGTAAAGATCGCCGGTAGGAAACACATGGGGATGACGCCGGATCAGCTTGCGGGTGATGCCATCGATCACCCCGGCAAATTCGAAGCGCCCTTCTTCACGCGCCAGCTGGCTGTAATACACCACCTGGAACAGCAGGTCGCCCAGCTCGCCTTGCAGATGATCGAAGTCGCCGCGCTCAATGGCATCGGCCACCTCGTAGGCTTCTTCAAGGGTATGCGGCACGATACTGGCATAGGTTTGCTTGATGTCCCACGGGCACCCGTATTGCGGGTCGCGCAGGCGGTTCATCAGGTGTAGCAGGTCGTCTAGTGAATACATCGATCTCTTTCCACTGAAGATCCAGTGTGGGAGGGGGCTTGCCCCCTCCCACATTATTTAACTGCGTTCACCCAGGGGTGCGATTGCGCCGCGTCTCAATGATGTTCGGCAGCTGGGAAATCCGCCCCAGCAACCGCCCCAGCGCGTCGAGCCCCGGGATCTCGATGGTCAGGGACATCAGGGCAGTGTTGTCCTCTTTGTTCGAGCGGGTGTTGACCGCGAGTACGTTGATCCGCTCATTGAGCAGCACTTGCGAGACGTCACGCAGCAACCCGGAACGGTCGTAGGCGCGGATGATGATGTCCACCGGATAGGTGAGCACCGGCACCGGGCCCCAGCTGACCTGGATGATCCGCTCCGGCTCGCGCCCGCCCAGTTGCAGCACCGAGGCGCAGTCCTGGCGGTGAATGCTCACGCCGCGGCCCTGGGTGATGTAGCCGACGATGGCGTCGCCCGGCAACGGCTGGCAGCAACCGGCCATTTGCGTCATCAGGTTGCCCACGCCCTGGATCTGGATATCGCCACGCTTGCCAGGCTTGTAGCCGGTGGCCTTGCGCGGGATCAGTTCCAGCTGTTCGTTGCCACGCTCCGGCTCCACCAGTTGCTGGGCCAGGTTGACCAACTGGGCCAGGCGCAGGTCGCCGGCACCGAGGGCGGCGAACATGTCTTCGGCGATCTTCATGTTGGCCTTTTCGGCCAGCTTGTCGAAGTCCACCTGGGGCAGGCCCAGGCGCGCCAGTTCGCGTTCGAGCAGGGTCTTGCCGGCGGCGACGTTCTGATCGCGGGCCTGCAGCTTGAACCAGTGGACGATCTTCGCCCGTGCCCGTGAGGTGGTGATATACCCCAGGTTCGGGTTCAGCCAGTCGCGGCTCGGCGTGCCGTGCTTGCTGGTGATGATCTCGACCTGCTCACCGGTTTGCAGGCTGTAGTTGAGCGGCACGATGCGGCCGTTGATCTTGGCGCCACGGCAGTTGTGGCCGATTTCGGTGTGCACGCGGTAAGCGAAGTCCAGCGGCGTGGCGCCCTTGGGCAGGTCGATAGCGTGACCGTCGGGGGTGAAGATGTAGACCCGGTCCGGTTCGATATCCACGCGCAGCTGTTCGGCCAGGCCGCCGATGTCGCCGAGTTCTTCGTGCCACTCCAGTACCTGACGCAGCCAGGAGATCTTCTCTTCGTACTGGTTCGACCCGGCCTTGACGTCGGTGCCCTTGTAGCGCCAATGGGCGCAGACGCCCAACTCGGCCTCTTCGTGCATGGCGTGGGTGCGGATCTGCACTTCGAGCACCTTGCCCTCAGGACCGATCACCGCCGTGTGCAGCGAGCGATAGCCGTTTTCCTTGGGGTTGGCGATGTAGTCGTCGAACTCTTTGGGAATGTGGCGCCACAGCGTGTGGACGATCCCCAGCGCGGTGTAGCAATCGCGCATTTCCGGCACCAGCACACGCACGGCCCGTACGTCGTAGATCTGGCTGAACGCCAGGCCCTTGCGCTGCATTTTGCGCCAGATCGAATAGATGTGCTTGGCGCGCCCGCTGATGTCGGCATCGACGCCGGTGGCCTGCAACTCGGCACGCAACTGGCCCATCACGTCGCTGATAAAGCGCTCGCGGTCGAGCCGCCGCTCATGCAGCAGCGTGGCGATCTGTTTGTATTGATCGGGTTCGAGGTAGCGGAAGGACAGGTCCTCCAGCTCCCATTTGATATGACCGATGCCCAGGCGGTGCGCCAGCGGCGCGTAGATGTCGAAGACTTCGCGGGCAACGCGGTTGCGTTTTTCGTCGTCGGCGGTTTTCACCGCACGGATCGCGCAGGTACGTTCAGCCAATTTGATCAGCGCGACGCGGACGTCGTCGACCATCGCCACCAGCATCTTGCGCAGGTTTTCCACCTGGCCCTGGGTCCCCAGCACCATGGACTGGCGCGGGCTGAGGCTGGCACTGATGGCCGCCATGCGCAGCACGCCGTCGATCAGCTTGGCCACCACTGCGCCGAAACGCTGGCTGACGGTCGGCAACGGAATATGCCCTTCGCGCACGCCGCGATAGAGCACGGCGGCAATCAGCGAATCCTGGTCCAGCTTGAGATCGGCAAGGATCTCGGCGATTTCCAACCCGGTACGAAAGCTTGAAGTGCCCTCCGCCCACAGGTTCTTGGCCGCATTGTCCTGCTGTTCAGACTCACGAGCGAACTCGCAGGCTGCTTTCAAGGCTTCACGGTCCAGTGCCGGGTCGACACTGACGGCATGATCCAGCCATGCCTCGAGATTGATACTGCCGTCGGTGTTGATCGGCTGGTGTGCTCTCACCTGTACCATCTTGCTTACCTTCCCTACGACGCACCTTGGATGCGCCAAAAATCATCGCCGACCTTGCTGCAGATTCCCTGGCAGTTCACGGCCCTGGAGACTGCAGGCCAGTCGGATTAAACGGGCATCCTAGCCCGCTTCAAATAACGCCATGGCCTCGACATGCGCTGTCTGCGGAAACATGTCGAGGATCCCGGCACGCTTTAGCCGGTAGCCTTGCTTGACCAACTCAACCGTGTCCCGCGCCAGCGTCGCCGGATTGCAGGACACATACACCAGGCGCCTGGCCCCCAGGGTGGCAAGTCTGCGCACAACTTCCTGGGCACCGTCGCGCGGTGGGTCCAAGAGTACCGCAGAAAAGCCCTGTTTGGCCCATTCCGCGTCAGTCAGGGGCTGGGACAAATCGGCCTGAAAAAACCGTGCATTATGCAAATTGTTGCTTAGGGCATTCTGTGCCGCACGCTCCACCATGGTCTGCACGCCTTCCACGGCAACGACTTCGCGTACCTGCCTGGCCAGTGGCAGGGCAAAATTGCCCAGCCCGCAAAACAGGTCCAGCACCCGTTCATCGGATTGCGGCGCCAGCCATTCCAGGGCCTGGGCGACCATCGCCTCGTTGACCCCGGCATTGACCTGCACAAAATCACCCGGCCGGTACGCCAGCTCCAGGTCCCACGCCTCCAGGCGGAAACCGAGCGCGTTACCCGGCTCGACCGGCTCCGGCTGGCCCTCGCCCTGCAGCCACAACTGGGCATCATGGAAGGTGCAAAATTCTTTCAACACCTGCATGTCCGCCTCGGACAGCGGTGCCATATGCCGCAGCAACACGGCGATGGCCGTACCACTGAACAACTCCACGTGCCCCAACGCCTGAGGCTTGCTCAAACGGCGCAGCATGTTCGGCAGACGCTGCATGATCGGTTGCAAGGCCTGTACCAGTACCGGGCAATCATCGATGGCGATGATGTCCTGGCTGGCCACGGCGCGGAAGCCTACTTCAAGCTGCTTCGCCTTGGCATCCCAGCGCACGGCCACACGGGCGCGGCGTCGGTAGCCGAACTCCGGCCCGCTCAAAGGCGCAGCCCACGCTTGCGGTTCGACACCGGCCACACGGGACAATTGCTCGGCGAGCATGCGCTGTTTCAGCGCAAGTTGTTCGCCATGGGGCAGGTGTTGCACGCTGCAGCCGCCACAGCGGCCGAAGTGTGCACACGGCGCCGGACGGCGCAGTTCGCTGGCCGTGAACACACGTTCGATGCGCGCCTCGACCACCTTGCCGTGGGCGCCCAGCACCCGCGCTTCGACCTCTTCGCCGGCGAGCGCGCCGTTGACGAACCAGGTGCGCCCTTCGAAGAACACAATGCCGCGCCCGTCGTTGGCGAGGCGTTCGATGGTCAGGCGTTGTTTCTTGCCCACGGGAATCTGAGGGGCCCGGCTGCCGCCCGTCGGTTGGAAACGCAGGCCTCTCTCGTGCTTGGCCATCAGTTGGGTTCGTCGAAGATGCCGGTCGACAGGTAGCGGTCGCCTCGGTCACAGATGATCGCGACGATCACCGCGTTTTCCACCTCTTTGGACAGGCGCAACATACCGGCCACCGCACCACCGGACGACACACCGCAGAAGATGCCCTCTTCACGAGCGAGGCGGCGGGTGGTGTCTTCGGCTTCACGCTGGGCCATGTCGATGATGCGGTCCACGCGCGTGGCGTTGTAGATCCTGGGCAAATACTCTTCGGGCCAGCGGCGGATACCGGGGATGGCCGCGCCTTCCATCGGTTGCAGGCCGACAATCTGAATCGCCGGGTTCTGCTCCTTGAGGTAGCGCGAATTGCCCATGATGGTGCCGGTGGTGCCCATGGAGCTGACGAAATGGGTGATGGTGCCCTGGGTCTGGCGCCAGATTTCCGGGCCGGTGCTGGTGTAGTGCGCTTCGGGGTTATCCCCATTGGCAAACTGGTCCAGCACCAGGCCACGGCCTTCGGCGGCCAGGCGTTCGGCGAGGTCGCGCGCGCCTTCCATGCCCTCTTCCTGGGTAACCAGGATCAACTGGGCGCCATACGCGGTCATCGCCGCCTTGCGCTCGGCGCTGCCGTTGTCGGGCATGATCAGCACCATCTTGTAACCCTTGATCGCGGCGGCCATGGCCAGGGCGATCCCGGTATTACCCGAGGTGGCTTCGATCAGCGTGTCCCCCGGCTTGATCTGCCCGCGCAGTTCGGCGCGGGTGATCATCGACAGCGCCGGACGATCCTTGACGGAACCGGCCGGGTTGTTGCCTTCAAGCTTGAGCAACAGGGTATTGCTGGTGTCACCCGCCATGCGTTGCAAGCGGACCAGGGGTGTGTTGCCGACGCAATCGGCGATTGTTGGGTACTGCAAGGTCATGGCGTATTCGCAATCCAGACTGCGGGGGCGGACATCATACCGGGAAAGGTCGGCGGGCCATATCACGCAAAGTGCGGTGCTTATGGCTTATAGGAATAAGGAAGAAGTGGGGTGCCTGTGAGGGCGCTATCGGGGGCAAGCCCCCTCCCACATTCGACCGCACTCTCATGTTGGAACGCTATCCACTGTGGGAGGGGGCTTGCCCCCGATGGCGGCCTCTGGGCCGATCAGGATGTTGGATTGGACCGAGTACATATCCGTTTCTGCGGTAACGGCCACTTAGGGTTCCGCCCTTACGGCGGCTCACTTTTGAAAAGCGCAAAAGTAAGCAAAACGCTCTT
>NZ_CVTX01000142.1:11490-56194 GCF_900005715.1 Pseudomonas sp. 34 E 7 | reverse complement strand
AGCCTGCGTTCGGCCAGCGTGGTTTAACGGGGCGCCTAGGATCAAAAGCCAGATCAAGAGCGACTCGCTTCGCATCGTGGTTACGGTTGGGCGCTACAGAGTTGTGTAGATACCTATGTCCCGATAGCCGCACCGCGATACCCCGCCTGCCCCTAATCCCCACCGCCATGATTTCTCTGAAAAACCTCTTCCCCCATCGCCGCAATCTGCCCCTCGATCAACGCTTCAAAAGGTTTGAGCAACGTCTCGAACGATGCCGGCGCCTCCAGTACCTGCAACGCCTGCGCAATCGCTTCGACCGTCGACAAGGCGCCAGGTCCCGGCGCCTTGCGCAAGCGATACCGGGAGACACCGCCATCGGCCAGCGTGACCCGAGGCAAGGCCGCCAGCAACGGGTTGAGGTGCAGCAACTTGCGCGCCTTGCGCCAGGTGCCGTCAGGCACCACCAGCAACAGCGGCTGATCGTCTTGTGCGTAGGCTTGCAGGGGTTGGGCATCATCGGCCGGAAACAACAGCCGCGCCTGATAGCCGGGCGGGTTCAACAGGGTCGCCAGGTCATCGAACACCTCTCCCACCACCAACTGCGCATTGTTCAACCCCAACGCCGCCAGCCGCGCGGTATTAAGCGCGTGGTTGACCTCGCTCGGATGCTGCAGCAGTAACACACGGGTGCGACTGTCGAGACGCGGAATCAGCGGGCACAGGCAGTGGCTGACGGGCCTGAGACAATGGGAACACTGGGGTCTGGACATGCTTTTCAGGCCTGGTTGAGCTGGGCTTTAAGTAAATCGCGGAAAGTCTGGATCAGCGGCTCGCGGCCTCGCCCCCGGCGCATGATCATCGAAAACGGCGCCTGGTAGCCGAAGGTGGCCGGCAGCAGTACGCGCAGGTCGCCCTTGTCGGCCCAGGCCTGGGCGTAGTGCTCGGGCAGGTAGCCGATATAGGCGCCGGACAACACCAAAATCAGCTGCGCCTCCATGCTTTCCACGGTGGCCGCGCTGTGCTTGAAGCCATGGCGCGCGAGTTCGGCCTGGCTCCAGTAACCACGCCCGACCATACGTTGCTGGGTGATGACCTGCTCGGGGATACGCCGCTCGTTGAACAACGGGTGCCGGGTGCTGCAATACAGCCAGTGCTGCTCCCGGTACAGCGGCATGTAGATCAGCCCGCTCATGCGGTTGGAAAACGCGCCGATGGCCAGATCCAGGCGATTGTCCTGTACCCCCAGTTGCAGTTCATAAGGACTCATCACCGACAGATGCAAATGGACTGCCGGGTGTTCGAGGCTGTAGGCACCGATCACCTCAGCGAACGGCAGCGCTTTGTCGCTGACCGTGGAGTCGAGCACACCGAGCTTGAGGGTGCCGCGCAATTCGCCCTTCAACGCGGCGGCATATTGTTCGAAGCCTTCCAGTTCGCCCAGTAAACGCAAGGTCTCCTGATAAAACAGCTCGCCCTTGCTGGTCAGGCTGAAACCGCCGCGCCCACGATGGCACAGCACCAGGCCCAACGCCGATTCCAGCTGGCTCATATAGGTGCTGATGGCTGACGTCGACAGGTTGAGTGCGTGTTGCGCGTTGGCGAACCCCTGGTGTCGCACAACGCTGACGAAGATGCGCAGCAGTTTCAGGTCGGGCAAGGCGTTGGCCATCAAATCTCCGCAGGCTCTCTTATTTAAACCGAGTTTACCCCAGGCGTTAGTTTAGAAAAATCTGAACTAAGTATTTGCCTCTGCCGATTCTTCCCTGCCCCCGCTTTTTACAGAATCGGCCTCCTGATAAACACAGCAACGATGAGGCAATCCCGTGGACAAGATTTTCCACCAACCACTGGGCGGCAACGAAATGCCGCGCTTCGCCGGCATCGCCACCATGATGCGCCTGCCCCACCTGCAAACGGCCGAGGGCCTGGACGCGGCCTTCATCGGCGTGCCCCTGGACATCGGCACCTCGCTGCGCGCCGGCACCCGCTTCGGGCCTCGGGAAATTCGCGCCGAGTCGGTGATGATCCGCCCTTACAACATGGCAACCGGCGCTGCGCCGTTCGATTCGCTGTCGGTTGCGGATATCGGCGACGTGGCGATCAATACCTTTAATCTCCTCGACGCCGTGCGCATCATCGAACACGCCTACGATGAAATCCTCGAGCACGCCGTTATCCCCCTGACCCTGGGCGGCGACCACACCATCACCCTGCCGATCCTGCGGGCGATTCACAAGAAACACGGCAAGGTCGGGCTGGTGCACATCGACGCCCACGCCGACGTCAACGACCATATGTTCGGCGAGAAAATCGCCCACGGCACTACCTTCCGCCGCGCCGTGGAAGAGGGTTTGCTCGACTGCGACCGTGTGGTGCAGATCGGCCTGCGCGCGCAGGGCTACACCGCTGAAGACTTCAACTGGAGCCGCAAGCAGGGCTTCCGCGTGGTCCAGGCCGAAGAGTGCTGGCATCACTCGCTCGCGCCGTTGATGGCCGAAGTGCGCGAAAAGGTCGGCGGCGGCCCGGTGTACCTGAGCTTCGACATCGATGGCATCGACCCGGCCTGGGCACCGGGCACCGGCACGCCGGAAATCGGCGGGCTGACCACCATCCAGGCGATCGAGATCATTCGTGGCTGCCAGGGCCTGGACTTGATTGGTTGTGATCTGGTGGAAGTTTCGCCGCCCTATGACACCACCGGCAACACCTCGCTGCTGGGTGCCAACCTGCTGTATGAAATGCTCTGTGTATTGCCCGGCGTGACGCATCGCTGATCAGCGCGTACACGCCTTGAACAGAATAAAAAGCATGGTCGCACTCTGAAAAACCCGGGGACTTCCAAGGTCCCCAATCACCGATGTACCTGACCTTGGCTCGCGCGCTTGCCGAGCCGACTGCCGCCTGATCGTCCATAAAAAATATAATCGGAGAATCACCGTCATGGCTTTGGATCTATTTGTCGTCCTCATCTACGCCGCCGGCATGCTGGTGCTCGGCTACTACGGCATGCGCCGCGCCAAGACCCATGAAGACTATCTGGTGGCCGGGCGCAACCTGGGGCCATCGCTGTATATGGGCACCATGGCCGCCACGGTATTGGGCGGCGCCTCCACCGTCGGCACTGTGCGCCTGGGTTATGTGCACGGTATTTCCGGTTTTTGGCTGTGCGCCGCACTGGGCGCGGGGATCATTGTGCTGAACCTGTTCCTGGCCAGGCCGCTGTTGAAGCTGAAAATCTTCACCGTCACCCAGGTCCTGGAGAAACGCTACAACCCCATGGCTCGCCAGGCCAGCGCAGTGATCATGCTGGCTTACGCACTGATGATCGCAGTGACCTCGATCCTGGCCATCGGCACTGTGCTGCAAGTGTTGTTCGGCCTGCCGTTCTGGATCTCGGTGCTGCTGGGCGGTGGCGTGGTGGTGGTGTATTCGACCATCGGCGGCATGTGGTCGCTGACCCTGACCGATATCGTGCAGTTCGTGATCAAGACGGTTGGACTGATGTTCATTCTGTTGCCGATCTGCCTGTACCGCGTCGGCGGCTGGGATGAACTGGTGGCCAGGCTGCCGGCATCGAGTTTGAGCTTCACCGCGATTGGCTGGGACACGATCATTACCTACTTCATGATCTACTTCTTCGGCATCCTGATCGGCCAGGATATCTGGCAGCGCGTATTCACCGCTCGCGACGAAAAAGTTGCGCGGTACGCCGGCACCTTCGCCGGGTTCTATTGCATTGTTTATGGACTGGCATGCGCATTGATCGGCATGGCGGCGCATGTGCTGATCCCGGAACTGGATAACGCCAACAACGCGTTCGCGGCCATCGTCAAAGCCTCACTGCCGGACGGCATTCGCGGCCTGGTGATTGCCGCAGCCCTGGCGGCCATGATGTCCACGGCCAGCGCCGGCTTGCTCGCCGCCTCCACCGTGCTGACCGAAGACTTGTTGCCACGGTTGCGCAGCGGCAAGCAGTCGAGCCTGGGCGTCAACCGCTTGTTCACCTTGCTGACCGGCATCGCCGTGATCGGCATCGCACTGGTGGTGAACGATGTGATCAGCGCCCTGACCCTGGCCTATAACCTGCTGGTGGGCGGCATGCTGATCCCGCTGATCGGAGCAGTCTTCTGGAAACGCGCGACCACCGCAGGGGCGATTACGTCGATGGGCCTGGGGTTCCTGACCGCGCTGGTATTCATGTTCAAGGATGGGCTGGATGCAAACACGCCGATTTATTACAGCCTCGCGGTCGCGTCGGTGAGTTTTGTGCTGGTGAGTGTGGTGTCGCGTAAACCGGGCGCCGTGGTGGCAGGCGTGGCTTGACCCCGTCCGGGCTTTAGAGCGGTTTCTTCAGCGGGTGCGACGGCGAATGTCACACCCGTTTTTTGTCCCTCAATGGTCAGACGTTCTGGCCAAGATGATCTCCTGAACCAAAGAGGCCCACACCAATCCCTGGGTAGTGCCTCCGGCATATGTGCCTCCGGCCGCGATTTGATGGTAGGCGGACCAATAAACGATCGAAAGCCCATCTGAAGTACCCGGCCTCGCACATTCGATTATTTGCAGGTCACTCTTTTCGACGGCTCTGCGGTAAGACTGTGGAAAATGCCGAGAAATAGCAGCAAGGCACGCCGCGAGTACTTGCTCTTTATATTCAAGCGTTGATCCAGGCGGAACCTGCCCGCCGGAGACAAGAATGCAATCCCCGTCCAGGCGGCAATTCATGACACCGACGGGTAGATCGTACTGCAACTTGAGCCCGCGCATTTCAGCACCTTCATGTCCAATCGCGGGCAGTTTGAAAAACCAACCGATGATCGCGATCACGTTGGGTTCCTCTACGCCCATGGCAGTGACAACGAAGTGATCTTTGCTCAGTTCACAAATGTGTTCCGACGTCAAAAGCCTGGACCGAAACTGAACCCCCGCACGTTGCAAAAGCCTCTCCAACTCCAGAATCAGATCGTCGAATGCCACCTCGTAGCCGGATACTTCTATAGCCCGGCCGACACCATGAACGCCGTAACTTGCCTGGATTTGCGTATGACTAATCTCTGCAACTTCACCTCCTGGCTTGCCGCTCGGCCAAGGACGGCGTTCGATATCGCGCTGTTCGCGTATCGCTCCTTCTACATCAGTGGTATCGCCTATATAGGCTCTTACAATCCGCGCGTGCGCAAAGGGTGCCAGCGACGGGTTGTCAGCCAGAAGTTTTTCAAACAATTCAATGCCTGCTCGGTTGCATTCAACGGCCAAATGCTGATTTCCGCAGAGCAGGTACTGATTATGGAGCGGCTTTGCCGTCGTCTCCGTCGCTGACAGGTGACGCATGTTCACCTGCTTGTGGCTGGCGCCATCGCTCTGCCGGTTGCGGCCGTATACGTCGACTTGATAATTGGCCAGGCGAAACATCACGGCTTGAAAAAGGCCGTTGATCCCTCTGCCGATGATCGACACGCGTGGCGCATCGGCCTCTATCTGCTGAACGGGAATCGCCAATGACTGTACAACTTTGCGCCTGGCAAGACCGTGCAAAGCCGTCAAGCTCAATTGGATTGCGACGGCATAGTCGAGATCGCACTGGCAGGCTTCTGCAGTTGCCGCCTGCGCCGTCAGCGTCGCCGGTTTGCGCCACGTGGAGACACTACAGCCGAGCTTTTGCGCGCGCATTCGAAACGCGTCCAATGTGACGAGCCCATAGTCCAATACAAGCTGGATGCCCTCGGCTCGCGCCAGGGCCTGCAAAGCGTCATCGCTGAACACGTCCGGTTTGGCGACGCAAACAACGCGAGCCTGTTTGTGCAGACATTGAATAAGGGCACGGTCAATACGACGGGTGGAGTCCTTAGTCAGAGATAAACACAGAGCGACTGCACGGGCCCCCTTCATCGCCTCGAACCAGTCGACTACAAATGACACCCGGCTGTTTTGGGAGACTTTTCTGCCAAGTGCCGAAGGGCAGCGGCTTAACACCTTAATTCGAACATCCGGGTCTCGATCAAGGAGTAACGTGACAAGTTCCTGACCGACATTGCCGTATCCCAGCACGCAGATGTCACGGGGTATCGAGCCATCGGCCAATGTCAGCCAGCGCGCAATATAAGCAGCGACATGCGGCGCGTTCACACCGGGCGTATTGACCACTTGAATCCCTTTGGATGCGCACAGGTCCAGTCGAACCTTATCGAGGCTCGTCCCCCTGCGAATCAGATGCAGGTTTCCAAATGGGTGGGCTGAACGCCAGAGGTCTATGACGTCTGCATCCATGGCTTGGTCCCCAACAACGATTGTTGCTGGACGCAAAAGCCCGATCTGGGTGAGCAACGCCTGCTTGGTTATTGTCGGGGAGAGAAACACGATGTTGTCCGGAGCATCAGCTTTCCAGCCTCTGGAAACCGGCGCGATATGTAAAATGCTCTCGGTTGTGGCGATCAAGGATGCGGCGACGGGCGGAACGGGAAAGCGCGTCATGGCTTAGTCTCCAATAACTCTGACTTAGTAATGCCCCGAAGAGAGGTTTTATAAAGTTTGGAGTTACGGAAGCGGCCGTTCTCTATTCCTGGGTTTTGTTTGACCTTTCCACAAAGAATTGCAACAACCGATGAAATTCCGTAACGGAATTCAACCTACGCTCATCTTTTAAAATGAATAAGCCAGCCAATTCTGACGAGCGAGTAGCCCAATTCCGACATTTGAAGGCGAGAGATGTAAGGCGCTTTAACCGATCTTCGTGCCTGTCACAAACGAAATATGGGAGCGAACCTGCTCGCGAATGCAGTAAACCAGTCAACTACTTATCGACTGACTCACCGCATCGCGAACAAGCCCGCTCCCACACGAATACCGGATTGGCTGGGGATCAACGCCGACGTGGGCGGCGTTGCTCGTCATCGGTACGAATCGGCACCGGCTGCAGTGGAGGCTCGATCAAGCCCAGCGCAACGCCAAGGTCATGGAGCCAGGTTTGAATTTTCTCTTTCATGATTTGCCCCCTTTGAGGGTAATGCGGGTAGACGCCTGTCTTGTCGCCCTTTCCTACACTGATAGTAGCCCTAAGTCCTATGTATTGCTTGCGCGAAACCACAACGAACTATTACTGAATGGATCAGGATCCTGTCGATTCGTTCAAGCAATCTCGCGCCTGTCTTGCACGCTCTCTGCCTGGCTCGCCTGCTGCAGCTCGATCCATGCATTGAGGTTAGCGCCGAGCATACCCTTTCGCCACATCAACCAGGTGGTGGCAGTGGCAAAAGGCCCAGTCAGCGGATGAACGGACACACTGTCCTTGCCCGGCAGGCTCTCGAGCATGGATTCGGACATCAACGCCACGCCTGAGCCGGCGATCACACAAGCCAGCATGCCCTGGTAGGACTCGATCTCGATGGCGCGGCCCATGGCCACGCGCTCGTGGGAAAACCAGGTCTCCAGGCGGGTGCGATAGGCGCAACTGCGGCGGAACGTGAAAACCGAGCGGCCGGCCACATCCTGGGGGCCGCGCACCGGCGGGTGGTCGGCCTCGCAAATGATCACCAAGCGCTCTTCGCACAGCGGCACGCCGTCCAGCGTGGCAATCGTCAATGGACCATCCACCAGCGCCGCATCCAGCCGCCCGGTGATCAAGCCTTCGAGCAGTTCGCCGCTCGGCGCGGATTGCACCTGCAAATTCACCATCGGGTAGGCCTTGTGATAACGCGCCAATAGCGTGGGCAAGTGAATCGCCGCCGTGCTGTACATGCTGCCGAGGACAAAATCACCCGCCGGTTGCCCGCCCTGCACGGCGCCATGAGCTTCATCGTGCAGGGCCAGTAGACGGGTGCTGTAGTCCAGCAGCACTTTACCCGCAGGAGAAAGCTGCAAACGCTGGCGTTCACGCACGAACAGCTCGACGCCAAGCTGTTCTTCCATTTGCTTGAGCCGGGTCGACAGGTTCGACGGCACACGGTGCAGGCGCTCGGCGGCGCGGGTGATGGAGCCCTCTTCCGCTACCGCCTGGAAGATGCGCAGTTGACTGAACTCCATAGCCTTTCTCCAAAACTGAACAAGTTACTCACTATTATTCATTTTTACAGAAAGTCAATCCGCTTTAGCCTGACGGTCTTCGCTTTCTCGCAGGACACGTGCACATGTCACCGCTGATTCGCTTAACCGCCAGCTTTGTCGCCCTGATGATGGCCATGGGCATCGGCCGCTTTGCCCTGACTCCGCAGATGCCGCATTTGCTCAGCGAAGGTCAGATCGACCTGACCGGCGCCGGGTTGATCGCGGCCGCCAATTACCTGGGTTATTTCGTCGGTGCGGTGGACTCGATTTTCGCCCGCAGTCATCACCACATTAAAGGGCGCTTGTACGGCGGGTTGTGGCTCTGCGTGCTGCTGACCCTGGCGTCCTGTTGGGCCCAAGGCTTCTGGCCTCATCTGCTGCTGCGTTTCGGCACCGGTGTCGCCAGCGCCTGGGCCCTGGTGATGATTACCAGCCTGAGCCAGCCGCTGGCGATTGCCGCCGGCAGGCCACGCCTGGGAGCGCTGGTGTTCGCAGGACCTGGCTTGGGCATTGTGCTCACCGGACTGCTGGCGCTGGGGTCCAACCTGTTGGGGCAAAGCTCCGCAACGCTGTGGTTGGTGTATGGCACGGTGGCACTGGTGATGCTGCTGGCCATCCTGCCATTCCTGCCAACGCCGACCACGCTGGCTGCGCCCGCCTCCAACGCGGGTAATAACGGCAGCATCGCGCACTTGGGCTGGATCTACTTCCTGTTCGGCCTGGGCTACATCATTCCAGCGACTTTCCTGTCGCAGATGGCCACTGCGCAGTTCAAGGGCGCCTGGCAGGCCGACTTGTTCTGGCCGTGCTTTGGCCTGGCCGCTGCGATGGGCGTGGTGATAGCCAGCCTGCGGCGCAAGGACCCGAACACCACCCGGCGCTGGCTGATGACCACGCTGTGGCTGCAGGCGGCCGGCGTATTCACGTGCCTGCTGGGCAATACCTGGGGCCTGGCGCTGGGAGTATTGCTGTGCGGCGCACCGTTTCTGGCGTGCATGCAATTGGTCATGGCGCGCCTGCGCGAGATTGCGCCCCACGGCTACCAGCGCAGCACCGGCCTGTTGACGGCAAGCTTTGCCATCGGCCAATTGAGCGGGCCGCTGCTGGCCTCGGTGAGCAGCCACTTGAGCGGCGGCCTGCAACCGGCGCTGGTGATTGCCGGTTGTGGTCTGTTGGTGGCCGGCGGTGTCGTGCTCAGCCAGCGACCAGAGGGGTCGGCAAGCGCACCTGCTCACGCCGTGCCAGTACCAGAAAAAACAGCCCTCCCAGGAAGCAGCCGGTAAACCAGGCGAAATTGGCCATGCCTTGCAACGCAGGCGTGAAGGTGATGGCGACGCCCACCAGCGTCGCCGGTACCAAGGCCTTGACCGCCGTCCAGTTCACCCCGCCGTCGAAGTAATAGCGTCCGCTCGGGCTGTCATCGAACAGCGCATCCACGTCGATCTGCTGCTTTTTGACCAGGTAAAAATCCACCAGCAGGATGCCGAACAGCGGCCCGATAAACGCGGCCAGGATATCCAGGGTGTAGTGAATCATCAGCGGGTTATTGAACAGGTTCCACGGCGTGATAAAGATCGACGCCACGGCGGCGATCATTCCACCCGCACGCCAGCTGATTTTGCTCGGCGCAATGTTGGCGAAGTCGAACGCAGGCGAGACAAAGTTGGCGACGATATTGATGCCGATAGTGGCGGTCACGAACGCGAAGGCGCCCAGCAACACGGCCATGCTGTTGTCGATGCGCGACACAGTGGCGATGGGGTCATGCAACATTTCGCCAAATACTGGCAGGGTGCCCGAGACGATCACCACGGTTACCAGGGAGAAGGCCAGGAAGTTCACCGGCAGCCCCCAGAAGTTGCCACGGCGCACGTCCTGCATGCTGCGGCAGTAGCGACTGAAATCGCCAAAATTGAGGGTGGGTCCGGAGAAGTACGACACCACCAGCGCCGTCGCCACGATCACCTGGCCGAACGCCTGCCAGCCCGACAGCGACTTTTCCGCCAGGGTAAAGCTGATATTCGCCCAACCCGCTTTCCACACAATCCAGCCGGCCAGGGCAAACATCACCGCATACACCACCGGGCCGGCCCAGTCGATAAAGCGGCGGATGGATTCCATGCCGGCCCAGAACACGGCGGCCTGCAGCACCCACAACGTAAGAAAGCCGAACCAGCCCAGGTACGACAACCCGGCAAAGTGCGGCTCTGCATACACAGCCATCGACGGGAAAAAGCGCAGCACCACGATGATCAAGGCACTCGACGCCAGGTACGTCTGAATGCCGTACCAGGCAACCGCGATCAGGCCACGGATCACCGCAGGAATATTCGCACCAAATACACCAAATGCCAGGCGGCAAATCACTGGATAAGGCACCGCCGCCTGCTGACTCGGCTTGGCCACCAGGTTGGCGATCAGTTGCACAATGCAAATGCCCGCAAGCAAGGCGATCAACACCTGCCAACTGGCCAGTCCCAGGGCGAACAGGCTGGCGGCGAACACGTAGCCGCCGACGCTGTGCACGTCGCTCATCCAGAAGGCGAAGATGTTGTACCAGGTCCATTTTTGCGGCAGTGGGCCCAGGTCCTGGTTATACAGCCGTGGGCTGTAGCCGTTGGGCAATTGGTCGGTCATCGCGGGACTCCTCGTAATATCGCCCTGCGTTGACGTAGCGATATGCATACGGTACGCAGTATGGGTTGTATACGAGGTAGTCAGCAGAATGCATGCCAATAGCACACAATGCCCAGGGAACGGCGTTCCAAAGACATTATAAAGGTTTAGATAGAACAGCTATGCGCAACAACGGTGCACTACAATCCTGTACACAATCAGTGGCGCACTCGTTGTGCACAGAGATAGCCGACTGTGCAACAGATCGCTGTGAGCACAGTCCCCCACGCCATGTCCATTACCGCCAGGCCGGCGGACCAGCCTTGCAGCGTGGCCCAATTGCTCAGGTCGTAAGTGCCATAGGCCACCAACCCCAGCAAGGCCCCCAAACGCGCAGCGCGTTGCCAGCTCGCGCTGGGCAAGACAACGAATATCACGCAACCGAGGACATACAGCAGATAGAACACGACGGCGGGCAACAGCCGGGGCTGATCGAGCATCAGCGAGCCGAGCAGGCTTTTATAGGTAGGTCCCATCAGGACGCCCAGCCAGAGGCCGTCCAGCACCAGGAAGGCGACCAGCGTACCGAGGTAGGCAAACAAGGTTTTCTTCGACATTTGACCATCCACTGTAGGAGCAAGCGTGCTCCTACAGCAGAGCCGGCCGCACTCAGCTTAGTTCAATGCGATCGGCATGAATCACAATCTGCCCCTGCTTGTAGAGCGCACCAATGGCCTTTTTGAAGTTGCCTTTGCTCACACCGAACAAGTTGCTGATGACGGCGGGATCGCTTTTATCACTGACCGGCAAGGTGCCGTTGTTGTCACGCAATTTGGCGAGGATCTTCGAGTTGAGGCTGGAAGCCGCTTCCTGGCCAACCGGCTGCAGGCTCAGGCTGATGTTGCCATCGGCGCGGATCTCTTTGATAAAGCCTTTCTCTTCCTTGCCCGGGCGCAGGAACTTGAACACTTCGTTCTTGTGGATCAGGCCCCAGTGTTTGTTGTTGATGATCGCCTTGAAGCCCATGTCCGTGGCTTCGGCCACCAACAGGTCGACTTCCTGGCCCACCTGGTAATTGGCCGGCGTTTTGTCCAGGTAGCGATCAAGGCGCGCGGTGGCGGTGATGCGCCGGGTGTGCTTGTCGAGATAGACATGCACCACGCAATATTCACCGGCGCTCAGCTGACGCTTTTCTTCCGAGTAGGGCAGCAACAGATCCTTGGGCAGCCCCCAATCGAGGAACACGCCGATGCTGTTGACTTCCACCACTTTCAAACTGGCAAATTCGCCCACTTGAACTTTGGGTTTTTCAGTGGTGGCGATAAGTTTGTCATCACTGTCCAGATAAATGAAAACGTTAAGCCAGTCTTCATCTTCACTGGGAATGTCCTTGGGGATATACCGATTAGGCAAGAGGATTTCACCGTCTTGCGCACCATCCAGGTACAAACCAAAGTTAGTGTGTTTAACCACTTGCAAGCTGTTGTAGCGCCCGACTAAAGCCATTTCCAGATACCCTCATTGCGTGGGCGGCATTCTACCCGAGTTGAGCCAGACACGCGCGCGCGCCTGAAAAATCCGCAGGCCGACGTGGCGCTGCGATGGCAGTGCCCCGCTCGTCTGATCAATCCTGCGAATTTTACCCGTCACCAGCGCCTGCACATTTCAAGCTTTCGAGTTAAAACAGTCAGTTAGCGGGTTATTGGGTTGATCAAGTTCGGTCTTTTGCAGAGGCGACATTTAATTCCCTGGGGATATTTGCCAAGCAATTGTCAAGTAATTCCTGTACGATGCCTGGCCAAGTTAATTTTCTACAGGTTAGTGGCCGCCATGCGCGTAAAAGCATCCAACAGCAAAGCAAAGCCAGCTCCCGCCGTTGAAACCAGCGAATCGATCAACAGCCAGATTGCTGCGTTCCTCAAGTCCGGTGGCGAAATCCAGCAAATTGCCAAGGGCGTGAGCGGCCAGACTTTCGGCCCGTCCAAGCAGATCAGCCTGGGCAAAAAGTAATACCCGCGCAACGCACCTGGTCCCTAAGCGTCTTGCCTTCAAGGCGCTAGGACTAGAGCCCGAAACACCTTCGCAACACCTTGATCCTCACCCCAATCGACGAACGGGCCTCACCTGCGAGCTTTCGCCGGTATCCTTGCACACGTCTAGCACGGGCATCTGCCCATCCTTTTCCTCACTGCTCCTCGCTTTTCATGGAGTGAAGCATGCTCAAATCCTGCATGTTACTGGTCAGCGCGCTTGCCGTGTGTCCGCTCGCCGAAGCGCAGATTTTCCAGCGCGAATTGGGCGACTTCGACCTGAAATTGGGTACCACCCCCAGCCGCACCATGGCCCAGGGCCTGGTCAAGCCGACCTCCCCCGGCAGCGACGCATTCCATGGCGGGCTGGACCTGAGTCACGACAGCGGCCTGTACTTCGGCCAGTTTTCACCGAACATGGGGTTGTCCTCGCCCAGCACCCTTGAAGTGGATTCCTATATGGGGTTCAAGCATCCCTTCGACCAGACCCTGGGCTACGAAGTGGGCTTGATTCACTACAGCTACCCCAAGGTCAGCCCCCTCGACAGCCAGGCGTTTTATGGTGGCCTGAACCTGCTGGGCAACCGTTTCGGCGTGTCTTTCAGCAACGACCCCGACCGCCAGGACAGCACGCTGTTTGCCGACCTCGGCGGCACCCAGCCTTTCGGCGTCGGCGTCAGCGTGAAGTACACCACCCATCAACTGGGCACCCCGGCGTCGGTGGAGAACGGCGCCATCAGCAGCTTCAGCGACTGGTCAGTGCAACTCTCCAGGGCCTGGAAAGGGGTCGACCTGGACCTGATCTACAGCGACTCCAGCCTCAGTGGCGGGGACTGCTCGGCCTACTCCGGACACAATTCGCAATGTGACGGCCTGTTGACCTTGAAGGCTGTCCGGTCGTTTTATTGATGGGCTGAACTGTCGCCCCTTGTGCAGGTTCACATGCATTAATCCCAACCGTGCAAGGACCTGCCCATGTTGCGTCGGCTCAAATTTATGGTGTTATTGCTGACCCTGAGCCTGGTGCTCGCCGGCTGCAATCGCGTGGGCCTGGCCTACCGTAATCTTGACGTGATCATCCCCTGGACCCTCAACGACTACCTGGACATGAACGCCGGGCAGAAGAGCTGGTTCAATGACAAACTCAAGGAGCACCTGGCCTGGCACTGCACCACGCAATTGCCGGGTTACCTGGACTGGCTGGACCGCCTGCAACAGATGGTCGACGCCAATCAGGTCACCGACGCCGCCTTGCAGGCCCGCACTGTCGAAGCCAAACAGGCCATCGCTGAAATCGCGCGTGAAATCACCCCGTCTGCGGTGCAATTGCTGCAAGGTCTGGATGATCAGCAGGTCAAGGAGATGAACGACGCCCTGGCCAAAGACCTGCGCAAACGCCAGGACGAATACCTCAAGCCGCCGCTGGCCCAGCAGATCAAGGAGCGCGCCGAGCGCATGAGCAAGCGTCTGGACGCCTGGATCGGCCCACTCAGCGCCAGCCAGCAGCAGCGGGTGGTGGCCTGGTCCGAGGCATTGGGAGATCAGAACAACGAGTGGATCGGCAACCGCGCGCACTGGCAGGCGCAGTTCAGCGAGGCGCTGCGGCAACGCAACAGTCCCGGGTTTGCGCAAAAAATGCAGCAGTTACTGGTGGACCGGGAAAGTCTTTGGACCCCCGAGTACCGGGCGGCCTATGCACAGACCGAAGCGGCAGCGCGTAGTTTGATTGTGGATTTGATGGCGCAGAGCACTGAGCAACAGCGCATGAAGCTGAGCCAGAAAATCGACAAAGTCCGTGGCGATTTTCAGGCCCTCAAATGCCTCAAGGCTGCCTCTGCGTGATGTGGGTAAGGGCGTGCTTTCGATAGCAGCGCGGGACAAGCCCTACCGCCGTCTGTAGGAGCGAGCTTGCTCGCGAAAAACTCACAGGCACCGCGTTCATTCAGGAAGCACGCGTTATCGTTGACGTTTTTCGCGAGCAAGCTCGCTCCTACAGGGTTATGCGGGGTGTTCAGATGGCGCCGCCGGCAATTGCAGCCTTGGAGGCAACCTGATCGAAGGTGGCTTCGTCCAGCGCATCTTCCTGTTGGTCCAGCACATGGCGTGGATGGTGTTCGCCTGGAATGGAACTGTCGATCAGGGAAAGCAGGCTTGAACCGCGCGGCGTCAGGATGAAATTCTCCCCATTGCCGCCTTCCTCCTGCGGACGCGATTCGATAAACCCGCGCTTGAGCAACAGTGCTTCGTAATCCGCAGCCGTCTTTTTCAGCGTATCCAGGTTGCCTACGGGCTCGCCCGCCGTGGCCTTCTCGGCGGCTTCCTGCTCGGCGTACTTGCGCGGGGCGAAGCTGCCCTCACCGTTTTGCACTTCATGCAGCAGACGTTCGATCAGATCCCAGTTGTAAGTCGTCATCCTGATTCCTCCTGCAGGCCCAAGGAAAAGTAGCCCGTCTAGAGGTGTGACACGCCAGCTCAGCCGCCGTTCAGCCTGATCGACGGGCGTCATTTCGCTGAACTTTCCCGACGTTCGCCCCCTCAACCGTACACAATCGCCAAGGAGGTCGCCCATGAAAACCCTGATGAACCTGGCCGTCGCCGCTACGCTGCTGAGCAGCGTGCCCGCCTGGGCCTGCACGCCTGAGGAAGCCACCGCCAAGCGCGAGCAACTGGCTCGGGAAGTCACCCAGCTCACTGAGCAGAACCCGACCAAGGCCAAGGAGATGAATGACGAGTTGCAGAAAATGGACTTGGACACCGAAAGCGCGGAATTTCCCGACAAGTGCCAGTTGATTGATGCGCGCCTCAAGGAACTCAAGGAAGCGGCGGCTAAAGCCAAAAGCTGAATGCAGGCGTGGACGCGGAGCGTCTCGGGAGGCGTTCCCACGCGCAGCGTGGGAACGATCGGTCAGACGGACGTTACTCGGCAGCCGGCACTTCCGGCTTGCGGCGCTTGAGCGGGGCCATGCCGTCCTTGCTGACGAGCGACAGGTTGTCGGTCTTCGGCCGATTGGCGATCTTGCGCTTGGTCGGTGACTTGGCGCCGGCCTTTTTCTTTTCGCCCTTGGCGTCAGTCTTTTTCTTCTTCACCCCAACGGCCTTGCCCGAGGCCTTGACCTTCTTCGGCCCGGTGTAGGTGCCTTTGACTTCCTTGATGGTGCGGCGCTCGAAAGATTGCTTAAGGTAGCGCTCGATGCTCGACATCAGGTTCCAGTCGCCGTGACAGATCAGCGAGATGGCCAGGCCATCGTTGCCGGCACGCCCGGTACGGCCGATACGGTGCACGTATTCGTCGCCGCTGCGTGGCATGTCGAAGTTGATCACCAGGTCCAGGCCATCCACGTCAAGGCCGCGCGCGGCGACATCGGTAGCGACCAGGATCTTCACGCCGCCCGCCTTGAGGCGGTCGATGGCCAGTTTGCGATCCTTCTGGTCCTTTTCGCCGTGCAGCACGAACGCCTTGTATTCCTGCGCCACCAGGCGCCCGTAGATCCGGTCGGCAGCGGCGCGGGTGTTGGTGAAGACGATCGCCTTCTGATAGGTCTCGTTGGCCAGCAGCCAATTGAGGATCTGTTCTTTATGCACGTTGTGGTCAGCGGTGACGATCTGCTGACGCGTGGTCGCGTTCAGGTCGCTGACGTTGTTGACCTGCAGGTGCTCGGGGTCGTTCAGCACCTTGGCGACCATGTCGCGCAGGGTCGAGCCACCGGTGGTGGCGGAGAACAGCATGGTCTGCTGGCGGTTGACGCATTCGGCCACCAGGCGCTGCACGTCGTCGGCAAAGCCCATGTCGAGCATGCGGTCGGCTTCGTCAAGCACCAGCACTTCGACTTCCTTGAGGTCGAGGTTGCCGGCATTGAGTTGCTCGATCATGCGGCCCGGGGTGCCGATCAGGATATCCGGGACCTTGCGCAGCATGGCGGCCTGGACCTTGAAGTCTTCGCCACCGGTAATGATGCCGGACTTGATGAAGGTGAACTGCGAGAAGCGCTCGACTTCCTTCAGGGTCTGCTGGGCCAGCTCGCGGGTCGGCAGCAGGATCAGGGTCTTGATGCTGACGCGGACTTTAGCCGGGCCGATCAGGCGGTTGAGGACCGGCAGGACGAAAGCAGCGGTCTTGCCGCTACCGGTTTGCGCCGTCACCCGCAGGTCACGCCCCTGGAGCGCGAGCGGGATGGCCGCTGCCTGCACAGGCGTAGGCTCGACAAATTTAAGCTCGGCCACGGCTTTGAGCAGGCGTTCGTGCAGGGCGAATTGGGAAAACACGGGTGCTACCTCGAAGAAATACAAAATATCAGCTGCATAGGTTACCGGTTTCGGGCGTCCAAACCGAGTTTCTTTACGCGAACGGTGCTAATCAGCTGCTTTTTTGTCAGCGATTTTGTCCGTGGCGTCAACTTTGTTGCACTTAAATGCTCTAATCGGCCCGTGTTGTCTTACAGAAGAATCGGTTAATCCATGGATATCAAACAGCTCTGGCTCAACGTCCAAGACCTCTGGGGCGCCCTCGATGAACACCCGGTCCTGCATTCCAGCCTCGGCTTGCTGGTATTGCTGGTGGTGGCCTTCGTCGTGGGGCGTGTGGCGCGCTACCTCATCCTGCACGCGGTCAAATTACTCGGCCGGCAACCGGCGCTGCATTGGCTCAATGATCTGCGGCATAACAAAGTCTTCCATCGCCTGGCGCAGATGACGCCGTCCCTGGTGATCCAGTTCGGCCTGTACCTGGTGCCGGACCTGAGCAAGACCGCCATCCTGTTCATAGGCAACGTGGCCCTGGCGATCACCATTCTGTTCATGGTGCTGGCGATAAGTGCCCTGCTCAACGCGCTGCTGGATATCTACGCGCGCACCGAACATGCGCGCACCCGCTCGATCAAGGGCTATGTGCAGCTGGCGAAGATGGTGCTGTTCGTGTTTGGCGCGATCATCATCGTCGCCACCCTGATCGACCGTTCGCCGCTGTTGCTGCTGTCGGGCCTGGGTGCCATGTCGGCGGTGATCCTGTTGGTGTACAAGGACACGCTGCTGTCGTTCGTCGCCAGCGTGCAATTGACCAGCAACGACATGCTGCGGGTCGGTGACTGGATCGAAATGCCCCAGGTCGGTGCCGACGGAGATGTGGTGGATATCACCCTGCACACGGTCAAGGTGCAGAACTTCGACAAGACCATCGTCTCCATTCCCACCTGGCGCCTGATGTCCGAGTCATTCAAGAACTGGCGCGGCATGCAGGCCTCCGGCGGCCGGCGCATCAAGCGCAGCCTGTTCATCGACGCCAGCGGCGTGCGTTTTCTGCGCGATGACGAAGAAGAACGCATGACCCAGGTGCACCTGCTCACCGGCTACATCGGGCGCAAGCAGGCCGAACTCAAGGCCTGGAACGAGGCCCAGGGCCACAGTGCGCAACTGTCGGCCAACCGCCGCCGCATGACCAACCTGGGGACCTTTCGCTCCTACGCCCTGGCGTACCTGCAAAGCCACCCGGACATCCAGCCGAACATGACCTGCATGGTGCGCCAGATGCAGACCACCGCCCAGGGCGTGCCGCTGGAAATCTACTGCTTCACCCGCACCACGGCGTGGGCGGACTACGAGCGCATCCAGGGGGATATTTTCGATTATTTATTGGCGGTATTGCCGGAGTTCGGCTTGAGCCTGTATCAGCAGCCGAGCGGCACGGACCTGCGCGGCGGTCTGTTTGCGATGACGCAGAATGCCAAGGCCGTGGAAACCCTGGAGCACTGACAACCTGAGCTGCGAGGGGCCTGGCGGTCCCTCGCAGTGGCCGCTACTTGAGTTGGAACTGCGGGTCACCGGTCAATTGGTAAAGGTATTCCGCACCCTTCGGCCAAGGCCCGTACCCCGAGTCGCCGTTGATATGGCCGGCGTCCGGCTCCCACACCAGTTCACTGCCCCATGCCTCGCCGAATGCTTTCGCCCGTTCCGGGGTGACGTAGGGATCGTTGGTGCTCGCCACCAGGATCGTGCGAAACGGCAGGCGCTGCATCGACATCGGCGTAAAACCGGTGGTGCCCGACGGATACGAGTCCGCCTCGGTATCGCTTGGCGCCACCAGCAAGGCGCCCTTTACCTTGTTCGACTGCGGATACTGCGCCGCCCAGCGTGTGATCAGGGTAATCGCCAGGCTGTGCGCGACCAGCACAACCTTGCTGTCAGCCGCCTCTATCGCCTGATTCAGGCGCGCCACCCAATCGGCAGCGACCGGCGTTTGCCAGTCCTGCTGCTCGACCCTCTGCAACCCGTGGAACTGACGCTCCCATTGCGATTGCCAATGGGCTTCACCGGAGTTGAACAGGCCCGGCAGGATCAAAACGCTGACTGTCATCTTCCTTCTTCCTCAAGACCTTATTAGCCCGCATGCCGGAAAAAGCCGGCGAACATGTCTAGTCGTCGCCCTAAAATAAATCAACTCACCCAAATCACAAAGCAGACTCCACCTATTGATTTAGTGAAATTCACTATCTACGCGCCCAATTTTCAATCTGTTTTTAGAAAAACCAAATCTATAGCATCTGGCCATCGAACAAATCAGCCAGAAGGCACTTCTTATGTTATGGACAACTAAGCTGTCAGATGACGCGCCCCACTTCGCACTCAGTTCGGATGCCGAGGCGCTTACCCACTACGGTGATGCCCAGGCTTTTGCCCAACCGCGCAGTTTTTATACCAACAGCCCCTTCCAGCGCCCTTCTCGGCCGCAGGATATTTCAGATGTTATTATCAGCACCCGCCTGACCAGCGACCAACTTTCAGACAGCCAGCATTTATTGGCGCAACGCTTGTTATTGAATATCTATGAGCAGGACCTGGTATTTCTGCCAAAGCCGCCCATGGAACTCGATCTCAAGGCGTTCAAACAATTCTACGACCCCGAGCACGCCGCCAGCGGCAAGAAGATCCGGCCGTTGCTTGAGCAGTATCTGTACGACTGGCTCAAGCAGGAAGTGCATATCAACGGTTCGTGGTGCCTGGATTCGTTTGTCGCCCACACCGACAAAGTCCTGGAGGAGGTCGCACAGTCCGAGTCCAGGTTGCACCAGGTACTGACCACCAGCCGCAACCCTGAACGGGCCGCGCGTTTTTTCATGACCCAATGCGCCGGCGACTTCCTCAGTGAAGCCTCGGCGATGGCGCGTAACGTGCTGGGCAACTGCGGTGTGTACACCAGCGAGCTGTTCAAGATCCTGATCGATGAATATGGCTACGGCGTCGATAAAAAGAAGCACAGCACCATTTTTGAAGACATGCTCAAAGACATGGGCATGTCGCACCACGTGCACCATTACTGGCAGTTCTACACCGCAGGTTCCTTGTCGCTGACCAACTACTTCCATTATGTGTCCGCCAACCACGGCGAGCTGTTCCGCTACATTGGCGCGATGTATTACACCGAGGCCACCCTGGCCCTCACTACCAAGCATCAGTCGAGCGCCATCAAGGCGATTTTCGGCGACAGCGTCTCCACCGACTATTTCGATGAACATTCACACATCGATGTCCATCACGGAAGAATGGCCCTGCAGCGCCTCATCCTGCCGATGATCAAGCAATTTGGCAGCAAGATCATTCCCGACCTGGTCCGGGGTTTCGAAGAGTTCAGGTTGCTGCAGGACATCGCCGATGAAGAGCTCTACGCCCATATCAAATGGCATGACGAGCTGGATGAACACCGTGCACTGGCTGCCGCCCACCACGGCCAGAAGCCGGTGGACCTGCGCATTACCGAGGCCGAGCACGAACTCTCGGTGCCGCACACCCACCCCAATGACGAGCTGTTCTGGGTTGAAACCGGCGAGCTGGATTTTGTCGCAAGCCCCGAACTCAGCGTGCGCCTGAAGGCCGGGGAAGGCGTGGTGATTCCCAAGGGCATGCTGCATGGCACCCGCGTCGTCAGCCCGTCCTGCACCTATACCGTCACGGCACTTTGAGTAGGCACCCCATGAAAGCTATCCGCCTGAACCTGACCGACGCCAACTACGTGGCCGTGGAAGACACCACTTATTTTCTCAAGCGCCACACCTATTCGACGCAGTTGCTGCCGACCACTTGCCCCCATCGCGGCGGCCCGTTGCACATGGGTGAAACCAGCGGCGACGGGCAGAGTGTGATCTGCCCCTGGCACGACAACGCTTACAAGGTGTGCAACCTGGAAAAGAAGTCGCCCCCCACCGTTCGCGTCAGAAACCAGTTCAGTACCGTCGTCGGTGACACCCAACGGTGCGTGCCTTTACTCAAACTTTCTCGTTACGACTGAGCCCTATGACCACTAAATCAACACTGACAGCGTTCTATTCGATCGTGACCCTGTTTACCGGCCTGGACATGGCGATTGTGATTGCCATGGTCTGGTTCGGCCTGGAAACCACCGGCTCGACATTCCTGGTCGGCGCCACGCTGTGCGTGGCGACGGTGGTGCCGTATGTGTGCGAACAATACATCGGCAAGTTTTTCACCATTGAACTGAGCATGAAACGCCTGCTGTACATTCGCCTGACCGCGTTCGCCGCCGTGCTTGGTCTGTCGTTCACGAACGCCGCCGTGTTGCCCATCGGCTTCCTGGCAATCGCGTTCGTGGTCGGTGTCACCGACTATTTCACCATCAGCACCCTCGAGTCGAAAAATACCAAGCTGGTGTTGGCCGGCGCGACCGACAGCGACACCTCGGCGCGGCTGATGCAAACGTCCATCCAGATCGGCGCCTTCGGCGGCGCGCTGCTGGGCGGGGTGATCGTGGACGTGTTCTCGGTCAGCCAGACCCTGCAGATCATCAGCCTGGCGGCGATTGTCTCGCTGGCGGCGATCCTGTTCGTACAGGCCACGCCCGGCGCCGACACCACCGAGCAGGCCGGTGACAGCCCCGTAGCCCAGGCGCTGAACCTGCCGCGAAACCTCTACGTGCTGATCATTGTGTTAAGCATGATCGGGTTCCATATCGGCGCCTTCAACAGCCTGGTGCCGATCGTGTTTCAAAAGCTAAACGAGTGGAACGCCACCCTGTTCGGCGTGGCCAGCGGCCTGGCGGGCCTGGGTGCCTTCAGTGCGGCGGTGCTGCCACGTATCAAGCTCAACAGCTACAGCGCCATCCTCCTGGTGCTGCTGGCCGACGTGGCAATCGTGTATTTCCAGAACCTCTACGTGATGATGGTGGCCGCGTTCCTGCTGGGCTTTTGCATCAACAGCCTGCGCATCCAATTGCGCAAGAACCTGATCGAGTCGGCGCCCAATGCTCGGGTGGCCGACGTGATCGCTGCAAAGAGTTCGCTCTACTACCTGCTGGTCAGCGGTTCGGCGCCCATGATCCTGACGTTTTTCACCACCGCAGGATTCCTCGGGCTGGAAGGTGCGCGCCTGTTGATGATCGTCTCCGCCGGCCTGTTGGCCGCCGCCGTGCTGGCGTGGAATCTCACGCCGGCGGTCCCGGCCACCGCGACCCTTGAATAAGGAATGCCTCAATTGCAAACCGTACTGATCGTCGACCCGTTTTCCACCGGCAAACTCTACGCCCCGTTGTTCAAAGCCCAGGGCGTGAAGTGCATCGCGGTGATCTCCACCAACACCTTGCCCAGGCACTTCACCGATGACCTGATCCGGGAAGATTTCGAAGAGGTCTACCACTGGGAAGAGAGCCTGCTGGAAACCCTCGAGAAGCTGTCATTGAGCGCGGTGATCGCAGGCTGCGAGACCGCGATCTATCTCACCGATTACCTCACCGAAGTGCTGCGTATTGCGGGCAACAGCCGCATCACCAGCGACCTGCGGCGCAACAAGTATTCCATGCAGCAAGCGCTCAAGAAACACGGATTGGCGAACATTGCGTCGCAACTGTTGAGTTCGCAAACCCGCATCCGGGAAGTCGTCGACTCGTTGGACGAAGCGGCTACCTACGTGGTCAAGCCACTGAATTCGGCCGCCACCGAAGGCGTGGTATTCGCCCAGGGCAAGCACGAAGTGCAAGCCGCCCTGAACAATGCGGCCTGGCGGCAGAAAAACGACCTTGGGGAGTTCAACCTCGGGTTTATCGTGCAGCCATTCGTGGCGGGGCCGGAGTACGTGGTGGACATGGTCGCCTTTGATGGCGAGTACACCATCGCCACGGTGTGCAAATACACCAAGATCCACAGAAACGGCAGCAAGTTTGTCTATGAAAGCCTGGACACCCTCGACCCCCAGGCACAAGAGCTGCAACCCTTGATCGACTACGCGCGCCAGGCAGCGGCGGCCCTGAGCATCGAGATCGGGCCGATTCATATGGAAATCATCTGGTCCGATGCGGGCCCGGTGATGATTGAAGCGGGCGGCCGTTTGCATGGCGGTATCGCCCCGCTGCTGTTTCAACAGGTGTACCAGCCGGACCTGTTATCGCTGGCCATCGACAGCTACCTCGGCCGGCCTCGCCCGCCGGCCGGAGTTGCACGTGAGATCAGCCATGGTCGTATCGGCTTTTTCTGTTCCGACGAGCGCCGCACCTTTACCGCGCCTTCACCTCAGGCGCTGCAGAGCGCAATGCTGGATGAAGCCTATTGCGGCCATCGCTTCTTCCTAAGCCCGGGCGACACCACGCCGGTCACGATCGACTTCGCCACCTGCCCAGGGCTGTTCTGGTTGCAGCACCCCAGCCTGCAACAGCTCGATGCCAGCACCGAACTGCTGCGCAACAAGCTATGGAGCTAAGGGCATGAAAAGTCGTTTGATCATTCAACAGTCAGCCCTTGACCTGGGCCTCAATAATGCGTGCGCCGCCGTTGTCGAAAACATCCGGGTGTCTGACGACCAGAGTTTCGTCAGTCTCTTGCAGAGCAACCTGAATCATGTGGCCTCGCACCTCAACGAACTGGACGCCAATCCCGTTTACGAAGGGTTTGCCCGCCAGCTTGAAAAGCTCGGCTACACCAACACGGTCAGCGCCAACGAAAAACTGCTGCGGCGCTTCATCGCCAACGGTGTGCGCCCGATCAATAACGTCGTCGATGCCTATAACGCCGTGGCGATCCGACACGGCGTCAGCATCGGCGTACACAGCTATCATCAGCGGGACGATATCCACGTCATGCGCTCGCCGGAACCGAGGGCCTTCCGCCCGTTGTTTGCCAAGAAGGACGTCATGATCCCCGCGGGCGACATCGTCTATACCTGCGGTGACGTGCCTTTGGCGAGCATCGGCAAAGTCGACGCCGATGCCCATGACTTCAGACTGACGAACGCATCGTCCAGCCTGCTGGTGGTGGTACTGGGGCATGACGACACCACGTTGGCATTCAACCGGACGGTCATCGCAGAATTCGTGGACACCCTGCGCCAGACGATGCCGGCCCTGAATCACTACTTTCTCGAAACCTTCCACGACCACGCGCCAGCCTGATCGGGCACCAGCCGCTGCCGTCCCGGACGGCAGCGGCTAGCGCCAGGCCTTGAGCACCGGATTGACCACCACCTCATTCACGTGCTCGATCTTGAGCAGGTTTTCCTTCAACACCATCAACTCTTCAAAATGGCGGTAGCGCACGTCGAGCATCATGTCCACGTCGCCAAACAATGAATAGGCCTGCACCACCTCGCGATACTGGTGGATTTTCGGAAACACCAGGTGGCAGGTGCTCCCGTTGAGCTTGAGCATCAAAAATGCCGATTGCCGGGCCTCATCACCCTCAGCGACGCTGATGGTAAAGCCGAGGATAATGCCCTTTTCGATCAGTTTTTGAACCCGCGACTCCACGGCGGTTCGAGACTTGTGAACCTGGCGCGCCAGTTCGGCCAGGCTGACGCGGGAGTCATCCTTCAAGGCAGCAATTATCAGTTCATCGACCTTGTCCACTCTGCCACCCCCACAGCGTTCCTTTCGATAACACACTCTCATTGCCGCTCACACATCGCTGGCACCTTCAAGTCGCAGACTTTACGCCAGCAGCGGGCTTGATACCCAATCGACTGACCCCTACCGCCGCCAGAATCACCAGGCCGCCCAGGGCCAGCCTTCCCAGCGGTTCATGCTGGTTCCAGATCAGCAGGTTCAGCAGCAGCCCCACCGGCACATGCAGGTTATTCATCACCGCCAGGGTGCCACCATTGACCAGGCACGCCCCCTTGTTCCACCAGTACATGCCCAGCGCGGTACTGATCAACCCCAGGAACACCAGCACACCCCATTGCAGCGGCGCCTGGGGCAGAAAGTCTGCCTTGCCGAACAGCAGGAACGCGGGCAGCACCACCAGCAAGGCACCCAGGTAGAAATAACCGAAGCGTCGGTAGTGCGGCTGATCGCTCGGATAGCGTGCCACCAGATGCTTGTACATGACTTGCCCGGCGGCGTAGGTGAAATTGGCCAGTTGCAGCAGCAGGAAGCCCATCAGGAAATTCGGCGTGATCTGGTCGAAGCGAATCACCGCCGCACCCGCCACCGCCACCAGTGCGGCGACCAGTGCCCAGGGATTGAACCGCCGGTTGAGCGCGTCTTCGATCAGGGTCACGTGCAACGGTGTGAGGATCGTGAACAGCAACACCTCCGGCACCGTCAGTACGCGAAAGCTCAAATACAAGCACACGTAGGTCACGCCGAACTGCAGCGCACCGATGACCAGCATGCCGCGCATGAAGGCCGGTGCCACCGAGCGCCAGCGGGTCAGTGGGATGAAGATCAACCCGGCCAGTACCACGCGCACCAGCACTGCGAAGTAGCTGTCGACGTGACCGGCGAGGTATTCGCCGATCAAGCTGAAGGAAAATGCCTGAATCAGGGTGACAATCAGTAGATAGCCCATGTGCGCCTCGTTTCGAATGGGCGCGACATTAAAGCTTTTCGATGCTTGAAGAAACTCGAGGCAAAAAAAACCCGACCTCGCTGAAGCGGCAGTCGGGCAGGAGCACTCAGGAGCAAACAGTGCAAAGGGAGGTTCGGTACGCGTACTTGAACGGATTGCTTGGGGCTAGATAAACACCGGGGGATTATCTGGCGATTAAAGGATCACGCCACCTGCACGAGCAGGGCGTTGGCGGACAGGGCCATGTAGGCTCTATCGGAAAATGCTGTGAGTCGATGCAGAAAAGATTAACCGTGGCCGCTTCGATTAAAAAGCGCAAAAAACTGCTATAACCCATCTATAAATTTGTTTATAAGCGGAGTCTGCCTGTCGCTGTGCTCCGCGCTTGCTTTATTTCGGCGCACACGCCAGGGCGATTCGCATCTTGATGATCGCGCGGTTGAACTTGACCGTGGTGTGGGTGCTTTTGCCTGCGGGCACGCTGACGGTGCGACGACGCGGCGCTTCCGGGCCATTGGTAAAGATTACAGAACACAGGGCATCCTGGGTGCCGTAGTTATTGAGCTGAATCGAGCTGATATCGCCGTCCACATCGGACGCGGTGTAGTCGATGCTTACGCCGTCGATCTTTTTAGTCACGTCGATCGGGTAGGCAAACGCGCTCATCGGCAGCAGCGCCAGCAACACACAACAGAATTTTCTCATTCGGCAGTCTCCAATAAGGACCGCCAGCTTAGGACAAGAGGAGCTCATCTTGAAAGCGCCCCGCGTGACCCTTGATCAATGGCGCACATTGCAGGCCGTGGTCGACCATGGCGGCTTCGCCCAGGCGGCCGAAGCGCTGCACCGTTCGCAGTCCTCGGTGAGCTACACCGTGGCGCGCATGCAGGACCAGCTCGGCGTGCCGCTGCTGCGCATCGACGGGCGCAAGGCGGTACTCACCGATGCGGGTGAAGTGCTGCTGCGCCGCTCCCGGCAACTGGTGAAGAATGCCAGCCAACTGGAAGATCTTGCCCACCATATGGAACAAGGCTGGGAGGCCGAAGTGCGGCTGGTCGTGGATGCGGCCTATCCCAACGCGCGCCTGGTACGCGCCTTGACTGCCTTCATGCCGCAGAGTCGAGGCTGCCGGGTGCGCTTGCGTGAGGAGGTATTGTCCGGCGTCGAAGAGCTTTTGATAGAAGGCGTGGCTGACCTGGCGATCTGCGGCTTCAGCATTCCCGGTTACCTGGGCACCGAAATGAGCGATGTGGAATTTGTCGCCGTGGCCCATCCCGAGCACGGGTTGCACCGCATGCACCGGGAGTTGAGCTTCCAGGACCTGGAAGGCCATATGCAGGTGGTCATCCGCGACTCCGGTCGCCAGCAACCGCGGGATGTGGGTTGGCTCGGTGCCGAACAGCGCTGGACCGTCGGCAGCCTGGCCACCGCCGCCGCGTTCGTGGGCAGCGGCCTGGGGTTTGCGTGGTTGCCCCGGCACATGATCGAGCGCGAACTCGCCGAAGGCCTGCTCAAGCAACTGCCGTTGGAACAGGGCGTCAGCCGCCATCCCACATTCTATTTGTATTCGAACAAGGACAAACCCCTGGGGCCGGCGACGCAGATTCTCGTGGAACTGCTACGCACCTTTGATACCGCTCCGCTGGACGCGCCCTTCGCGGCCCCTCGGCAAGCCTGAAACGCCGTGCACAAGACCTGCGTTCAATCGCGCAAGCTCGACGCGATTGTGCGCTGTGGCGACAGGAACCACGTTCCAGAATCACCTGTCCAACCCGGACCATCAACGCACTAAACTATGTAAAACTGCTGCTCTACGCGCGACTGGTGATGATTGAACATTCCCGCCACGCCCTTGGATCAACCGAAGTCTTTAACGCTACCCTGCTCGCTTCTCTAAAGACCGTCGACCCCACTACCCAGGATCACTGACCCATGCTGAAAAAAATCGCCTTCCTTGCCGGTTCCGTTCTGTTCGCTGCCAACCTGATGGCGGCCGAACCGGCCAAAGCGCCCCACGTACTGATTTCCACCACCAATGGCGACATTGAAATCGAACTCGACCCGGTCAAGGCGCCGATCAGCACCAAGAATTTCCTCGCCTATGTCGACAAAGGCTTCTACACCAACACGATTTTTCACCGTGTGATCCCGGGTTTCATGGTCCAGGGCGGCGGGTTTACCCAGCAGATGTCGCAAAAGCCGACCGAAGCGCCGATCAAGAACGAAGCCAGCAACGGCCTGCATAACGTGCGCGGCACCTTGTCCATGGCCCGCACCAATGACCCGAACTCGGCCACCAGTCAGTTCTTCATCAACGTGGCCGACAATGCCTTCCTCGACCCGGGCCGCGATGCCGGTTACGCGGTATTTGCCAAGGTGGTCAAGGGCATGGACGTGGTGGATGTCATCGTCAATTCGCAGACCACCACCAAGCAAGGCATGCAGAACGTGCCAATCGATCCTGTCCTGATCAAGTCGGCCAAGCGCATCGACTGAGGTCTGCAGGAAATTCCGCACGTTGCCCACAAGGCGACGTGCGCATTTGAAAGGAGAGCCCGCACGGCGGGCGTCAAGCCTAATGCTCTATCGTCGTTTTGAACAACTGATCGACATCTTCCGCGATGCTCCCAGCGCGGCCCCGCCCGATAAAGTCCTGCCCTTCTACCTCTACTACCTGCGCCAGGTGTGGCCGTGTTTTGCCGCGCTGTTGGTGGTGGGCCTGGTCGGTGCGCTGATCGAGGTCGCGCTGTTCAGCTACCTGAGCCGCATCATCGACCTGGCCCAGGGCACGCCGCCCGCGAATTTCTTCCAGGTGCACAGCACCGAGCTGGTCTGGATGGCCGTGGTCGCCCTGCTGCTGCGGCCGATTTTCAACAGCCTGCATGACTTGCTCGTGCACCAGACCATCAACCCCGGCATGACCAGCCTGATCCGCTGGCAGAACCACAGCTATGTGCTCAAGCAGAGCCTGAATTTCTTCCAGAATGATTTCGCCGGGCGCATTGCCCAGCGCATCATGCAAACCGGCAACTCGTTGCGTGACTCTGCGGTGGCAACGGCCGAAGCCATCTGGCACGTGTCGATCTATGCCATCACCTCGCTGGTGTTGTTTGCCGAGGCCGACTGGCGACTGATGATTCCGTTGATCATCTGGATCGTCTGCTACTGCCTGGCATTGCGTTACTTCGTGCCGCGGGTCAAGGAGCGTTCGGTGATCTCTTCCGAAGCACGCTCCAAACTCATGGGGCGCATCGTCGACGGCTACACCAACATCACCACCTTGAAGCTGTTTGCCCATACGCAGAATGAGCAGGAATACGCCAAGGAAGCGATTGTCGAGCAAACCGAAAAAACCCAACTGGCGGCGCGCGTGCTCACCAGCATGGACGCGGTCATCACCGTCCTGAACGGCCTGCTGATCGTCACCACCACAGGCCTGGCCCTGTGGCTGTGGACGCAGTCGCTGATTTCCGTCGGCGCCATTGCCCTGGCCACCGGCCTGGTGATTCGCATCGTCAATATGTCCGGCTGGATCATGTGGGTGGTCAACGGCATTTTCGAAAACATCGGCATCGTGCAGGATGGCCTCAAGACCATCGCCCAGCCGCTTGCGGTGGTCGACCGCGCCGACGCCCCGCGCCTGGAAGTGCCCCACGGCCTGGTGCGCTTCGAGCAGGTGGATTTCCACTACGGCAAGCAGAGCGGGATCATTGGCGGCCTGAACCTTGAGATCAGGGCCGGGGAGAAGATCGGCCTGATCGGCCCGTCCGGCGCGGGCAAGTCGACCCTGGTCAACCTGCTGCTGCGCCTCTACGACCTGCAGGGCGGCCGCATCCTGATCGACGGCCAGGACATCGCCGAAGTCGCCCAGGAAAGCCTGCGCGCGCAGATCGGCATGATCACCCAGGACACCTCGCTGCTGCACCGCTCGATCCGCGACAACTTGCTGTACGGCAAGCCGCAGGCCACCGACGAAGAACTCTGGGCCGCCGTGCACAAGGCGCGCGCCGACGAGTTCATCCCGCTGCTGTCGGATTCCGAGGGCCGTACCGGGTTGGATGCCCATGTGGGCGAGCGTGGGGTGAAACTCTCCGGCGGCCAGCGTCAACGGATCGCCATCGCCCGCGTGCTGCTCAAGGATGCACCGATCCTGATCATGGACGAAGCCACCTCGGCACTGGACTCCGAAGTGGAAGCCGCGATCCAGGAAAGCCTGGAAACCCTGATGCAGGGCAAGACCGTGATTGCAATCGCGCACCGACTCTCGACCATCGCGCGGATGGACCGACTGGTCGTACTGGAAAAAGGCCGGATCGCCGAAAGCGGCAGCCACGCCCAATTGCTGGCCCATGGCGGGCTGTATGCGCGGTTGTGGCAGCACCAGACGGGTGGGTTCGTTGGCATCGATTGAAGGCATCGAGACCGGCAGACTCTAGGGTTAAGGCAGCCTGATCATTCCCACGCTCCGCGTGGGAACGATCTTACGGGCAGGCCTGCCGATAAGGCAGGGCGGAACTTTTGACGTGTTGATCAGCCTTGATGAGCCTGCATGTATTGGCGCAAGAGCTGGTTAATGCGGGTCTGGTAGCCAGTGCCTTGACCTTTGAACCACTCTAAAACATCCGCATCAAGTCGAATGGTGACCGCCTGCTTCACAGGAACACGCAGTTCAGCACGTCGAAAAAACTCAGCATCCAGTTCAGGAATTTCACTGGTATCAATATCTTTGTCGCTCATCTTGGCCAGGCGCTCCCAATCAGTTTTCGATGTTTGCGTCATAATATTTGGCCTCCTTCTTGGTTGCTTTTCGGGCGGAAATGATACGGATCACATCACCACACCGCTCGGTGTATACGACAACACCAATCAATAATTTGATCCAGCCAATACTGATCCAACGCTCTTCGTCATAATCCGCTCGATCATCGCGCAAGGCCAGCATTGGATGTCTAAAGATATCCGGAACGTCGTTGAAATCGATGCCGTGCTTAGCAATGTTGGCCTTGTTTTTTGAATCATCCCACTCAAAATGCATGGCACGTCCTGTATGTACTTTTGTACATACAGAATAGCGATTTCGGCTTCTTTGACCAGTTCTGCCAGACCGGTGGCTCAAGCCTGCCGATAAGGCAGCGCCGACCTCGCCTCTTCGGCATACGCCAGAATGCCCACTCGCTCGCGCTCGAGGAAATCCTCCACGGCGTTTTTCAGTCCCGGATGGCGCAGGTAATGCCACGAGCGGGTAATCACCGGCTCAAAGCCACGAATCAATTTATGCTCGCCCTGAGCGCCGGCATCGAAGCGTTGCAGGCCGTGGGCGATGGCGTAGTCCATGCCCTGGTAGAAACAGGTCTCGAAATGCAGCCGGTCGAACTCTGCCAGGCAGCCCCAATAGCGGCCGTAGAAGCTGTCACCGCCGATCAGGCTGAACGCCATGGCCACCGGGCGTGAGCCCTGTTTGGCCAGGACCACGCGAATCGCCTCGGGCATGCGCTCGGCCAGCAGGCTGAAAAACGCCCGGGTCAGGTAGGGCGACTGGCGGCGTACCGCGTAGGTGTTGGCGTAACAGGCGTAAACAAAATCCCACTGGGCTTCGCTCAGTTCATGGCCCTGCAACCACTCGAACTCGATACCCTGCCCCGCCACCTGTTCGCGCTCTTTGCGCATCTGTTTGCGCTTGCGTGAGCTCAGGGCGTCGAGAAAATCCTGGAAGTCGCGGTAGCCACGGTTCTGCCAGTGGAACTGGCAGCCCAGACGCTGCAACCAGCCGGGATGCCGGGCCAGTGCGTCATCGGCCAGCGCGTCGGTGAAATTGACATGGGCACTGGATAGCCCCTCGATTTCCAGGTAACCGGGCAGGCTGTTCAACAGTTCGAAGCCGTCCTCGGCATTGGCTGCAAGCAAACGCGGGCCGCTGACCGGACTGAACGGCACGGCCGTCAGCAGCTTGGGGTAGTAATCGATGCCGGCGCGTGCGCAGGCGTCGGCCCACCCGTGATCGAACACGTACTCGCCATAGGAATGCCACTTGCGATAACCGGGCAATGCCGCCACCAGCCGCTCGCCCTCCCAATGCAGCAAATGCTCCGGTTGCCAGCCCGAATGGCCCCCCAGGCTGCCACTGTCTTCCAGCGCGCTCAGGAACGCATGCCGCACGAATGGCTGGGCCTGCGGCGCCAGGGCATCCCAGGCCTGCGGGGTGATGTCGGACAGGCTGTCCAGGCGTTGCAGCGGCATCGGCATCTTCTCTGTGTCTTGGGCGTGAAAGCCTGGCGAGTATCGCCTATCACAGCCGAGTGCACACCCGGAAAAAACCCAGGACACAACTCCAAATCAATAGTTCCGTGGGCAAACCAATTGTCATGGAGATGAAATCACTTAGCCACTACTCCGTCATAAACCGTCGCGATACTGACGCCTGTTTTTAGAGCACCCGGGTTTGCCAGGTGGCCTTTTTTCCGTCCGTCATCGGTCGGTTGTGTCCTGGAGGGTTTGTTACCCCTCCTCACTTTCGGAGATTGATATGCGTCTTGCTTCCACTAAAACTGCGGCGGTCCTGTGCGGCGGCCTGTTACTGGCCCTGAGCGTTCCGGCCAGCGCTGCAGTCGACGCTAAGTTGCTCGACATGCTCAAGGCCAACGGCCAGATCACTGCTTCGCAGTACACCGAATTGCAGAACGAGTTGGCCAAGGACCAGAAAGAACAGCAGATCGCACGCCAGGCCCAACAGGAAACCAACGAACAGATCGCCGCCACCGCGAAAAAGACCAACGAGCTGAGCAGCTTCGACCAGAAGCTGGCCTGGGCCGCCAAGACTCAGTTCAAGGGCGATGTGCGCTTTCGCCAGGAAACCATCAAGATCGATGGCGAGCCCAACAACGGTGGGCGTGACAAGGACCGTCAACGTATCCGCGCGCGCCTGGGTGCCTACACCGAGATCAACCCGCAGGTGGACACCGGTATCCGTATCGCCACGGGCGGCGGCGACGATGCGCGTTCCACCAACCAGGACCAGGATGGTTACTTCGATAAGAAATCGATCTGGCTGGACCTCGGCTACATCGACTACCACCCGGACCAGATCAAGAACCTGCACGTGATCGGCGGCAAGATGATGCAACCGTGGGTGAGCATGGGCGATGTGATCTGGGACAGCGATATCAACCCCGAAGGCCTGGCCGTCACCTACAAATACCCGCTTGGCGGCAGCGCCGAGCTGTTCGGCAGCCTGGGCAACTACAACCTCAAGGACAACGTCGACGGCGACGGCGTGCAATTTCGCCACGACCTGCGCCTGACATCCGGCCAGTTGGGCACGCGTTTCTCGCTGACCGACAACCTGAAAATGACCCTGGGCGGCAGTGTCTACGCCTACCAGAACGACAAGGACAGCCGCTGCACGACCACCACCACGCCTTGCGCACTGGCGGTCAACGGCAACTCGGCCAATAACGAATTCCGCTTGTATGAAGGCTTTGCCCAAGCCGACATCGGCGGCCTGGCAGTGCCGTTGGCCTTCTACGGCCAATACGTGAAAAACAACGATGCCGTGACCGATCAGGACACCGCCTGGTTGGTGGGTGCCAAGTCCAAGGTGTTCGGTTTCAACCTCGACTACAACTACCGCGATACGCAACGTGACGCAGTGGTAGGCGCCTTCACCGATTCGGACTTCGCCAACGGCACCACCGGTTCGCGCGGTCACAAGATGAAGGTCAGCTACGACATCGACAAGAACTTCGCCCTGGGCGCCACGTACTTCCTGACCAAGGCTGACTACGCCAGCCGGACTCAGCGTGATGCCAACACCAACACCCTGCAGCTGGATGCTGAAGCCAAGTTCTAACCTCACCCTGTAGGAGCGAGCATGCTCGCGAAGAACGAACAGGCAGCGCGTTTATCCAGGATACCCGCGTTATCGTTGACGTTTTTCGCGAGCGAGCTCGCTCCTACACATCTTTACGCCGCTCGGCCGCGAGCCGCTCGGCCAGCGCATCCGCATCCTTCACCGGCTCGTCCGGCATGATCCGCAACGTCGCCTGCATCAGGCGCATCTGACGGATAAAGCGCCGGCAGTTCGGACAGAACATGAAGTGATGACGCACCAGCAGACGCTCACGAAAGGTCAATTGCCCATCGAGGTAGTCACTGGAACGCGCCACTTGCTCCTTACACGTCAACATTCGCCCGTTTCCTCAAAATGCTCCACTGTGGCAAAGACTTTAAGCCGTGCCCGATGCAGCAGCACACGCACATTGGAGAGTGAGAGCGTCAGAAGATTACAGATTTGCTCCAGCTCCAGGCCCTGGCGTTCACGCAGCACCAGCACGCTGCTTTGCAATTCGGACAGGCTCAGCAGGGTGTGCTCCAGGCAGTTGCGCAATTCCTCTTCGGTGAGCAAGGCTTCCGGCGTGTCCTGGTGCCAGGCATACGGCGCTACGGCCCAGTGCCCATCGTCAGGCGTAAAGCGTTCATCACCGATGGTTCCATGGGGAGATGGCAGATCGTCAAGCAACACCTCCCGACGATTTTGCTTGTAGCGGCCCTTGGCGGCGTTCGCGGTGATCGTCAGCAGCCAGGTCTTCAGGCTGGAACGCCCTTCGAACCTGGCGAGGTTGCGGACCACTGACAGCCAGGCATCCTGCACCACCTCATCGGCATGCCGCTGGCCGACGATGGCATAGGCCACCGCCCGCATCGCACTCTGGTACGTGGTGACCAACTCCTTGTAGGCCCGCTGCTCACCCTTGAGCAGGCGTTCAAGCAGATGCGTGTCGTCCGCTGCTGCCATTCAACACCTCACTGTAAACGCGCAGACCCGCTCCGCCATCAGCGTTTGCGCAGGATCACGCTGCCGATGGAGTAGCCGGCCCCGAACGAGCTGAGCACGGCCACGGCGCCTTTGGGCAAGTCGTCCTGATACGTGTGGAACGCAATCACCGAGCCTGCCGAACTGGTATTGGCGTAGGTGTCGAGGATCACCGGCGCCTCTTCCACCGAGGCCTCGCGGCCCAGCAGTTTCTTCACGATCAGGTGGTTCATGCTCAGGTTGGCCTGGTGCAGCCAGAAGCGCTTCACATCGGTGACGCCCAGCTGGTTTTCCGCCAGGTGCGCGCCAATCAACTCGGCCACCATCGGGCAGACATCGCGGAACACTTTGCGGCCTTCCTGCACGAACAATTTGTCCGGCGCGCCGACGCCCTCTTCCGCGGTGCGGTTGAGAAAGCCGAAGTTGTTGCGGATGTTGTTGGAGAACTTGGTCAGCAGCTTGGTGCTCACCACGTCGAACTGGTGCTCGGAGGTCGCCAGGTCGGCCCGCTCGAGGATCACCGCCGTGGCGGCATCGCCAAAGATGAAGTGGCTGTCGCGGTCACGGAAATTCAGGTGACCGGTGCAGACTTCCGGGTTGACCATCAGGATCGCCCGGGCCTGGCCCAGCTGGATGCTGTTGGCGGCATTCTGGATCCCGAAGGTGGCCGAGGAACACGCCACGTTCATATCAAAACCGAAGCCCTCAATACCCAGGGCTTCCTGCACCTCGATGGCGATGGCCGGGTAGGCACGCTGCAGGTTGGAACAGGCGACGATCACGCCATCGATATCGGCGGCAGTCTTGCCGGCGCGTTGCAGGGCCTGCTCGGCAGCGCCGACGGCCATCTGGCAGAGCACCGACCATTCGTCGTTGCTGCGCTCGGGCAAGCGTGGGGCCATGCGCCGAGGGTCAAGGATGCCGTCCTTGTCCATCACGAAGCGGCTCTTGATGCCCGAGGCCTTTTCAATGAACGCCGCACTGGACTCAGTCAACGCCTGCACGTCGCCGCGCTCGATGGCCGCAGCGTTTTCGCTGTTGAACTGCTGCACATAGGTATTGAAAGACTGCACCAGCTCTTCGTTGGAGATGCTGTTGGCCGGGGTGTACAGGCCAGTGCCGCTGATGACGACGTTATGCACGGTCGTTCCTCTAAATCTGTCAGGCAGAAGATATTGGTACCGTCGTACCAAACTGTAGGTCGTTTGATTCCGTCCAGCGGGCATCAAACTGGCAACGCTTTATTCCATCGCGTCGCTGCTACGACGATCCCGGCATTTATGGGCGCGAAGTTTGCCACAAACACCGGGGTTTGGCGCCACTTCCCGGACAGACACCGTTAAATGTGGGAAGAGGCTTGCTCCCGATGGCGGTGTATCAGTCAAGGCATCAGTGGCTGACACTCAGTCATCGGGGGCAAGCCCCCTCCCACAGTGGGACCGTGTTACCAGTTGCTTGCTGCGGTACTGGATTCAAATCCTTGTCGGAAATGTCCTAGATAGTCCGGCTGCACACAGCTCACAATGAATGTGGGAGGGGGCTTGCTCCCGATGGTGGTGTATCAGCCAAGGCATCAGTGGCTGACACTCAGTCATCGGGGGCAAGCCCCCTCCCACAGTGGGACCGTGTTACCAGTTGCTTGCTGCGGTACTGGACCCAGATCCTTGTCGGAAATTTCCTCGATAGTCCGGCTGCACACAGCTCACAATGTGGGAGGGGGCTTGCCCCCGATGGCGGTTTATCAGTCAAGACATCAGTGGCTGACACTCAGTCATCGGGGGCAAGCCCCCTCCCACAGTTGACCCCTGCTCACTTGGGCATCCGGGAAGACCTCAAGGCTCTACCTGGCTCCATTGCTTGCTCAATCGCTTGTCGGATATGGGCACCTTGGTCCCCAACTGTTGGCCGAACAACGACACCCGGTATTCCTCCAACCACCAGCGATAAAGCTCCAGTTGCGGATCGCGCTTGCCTTCCTGGGTGTGTTTGTTCAGGCGGTTCTGGTACTGGGCCCACAGGCCGCTCAGTTCGGTGCTCCACACACGGTCCTTCTGCACCTGGCTCGGCAGTTTTTCCAGGCGCAGCTCGATGGCCTTGAGGTAACGCGGCAGCTCCTTGAACCACTGCGCCGGGGTCTCGCGCACAAACCCTGGGTACACCAGATGACTCAGTTGCTGCTTGATATCGTTCAACGCCACCGCCTGGGCCAGGTCGATCTTGCCCTTGAAGCGTTTTTGCAGGCCATGCCAGAGTTTCAACACGTCAAGGGTCAGGCGCGCCAGACGCTCGGCGTGTTCGGTCCAGCCGCCACGCTTGCGCTCGGCCAGCGCGGCCAGCCCGGCACCATCGCGCGGCAGATTGGCTTCGCCTTCCAGTACGCAGGTGTCGAGACTGGCGAGCAGGATATCTTCCACCAGTGCATCGATGCGCCCCAGTTCGCGATACATCAGGCCCAATTCGGTCAGCCCCGGCAATTTGCCGCGCAGGAATTTCGCCGGTTCCGCCAGTTGCTGCATCAACAGGCGCTGCAAGGCACGGCGGTGCTGGAATTCGGCCTCGGCGGCCGTGGAGAAACGCCCTTCCTTGACCGTGCCGTTTTCTTCCACCAGCGCCGGGTATACCGTCATCGACAGGCCGGCGATGTTCTGCTGGGTCTTCTCAGCGACCGCCGCAAACACCTTGGCCTCCACCGGCTGCTGGCTTTTCGCAGTTTGCGGAACCGCCAGTGCCGCCTGGCTGGCCTCGGCGAAACGCGCCGTCAGCTCTGCCAAGTCACGGCCTTCGCCGAGGAACTTGCCTTGGCCGTCAACCACTTCCAGGTTCATCTTCAGGTGGTTTTCCACCTGCTGCGCCGCCTCGGCCCAGGCTTCGTCGCTGACCCGCGCACCGGTCATGCGCAGCAATTCACGGCCCAGCGCCTGGGGCAGCGAGCCCTGGCCAAACTCGATGCGCTGCAGCGCCGCCTTGACGAAATCCGGCACCGGCACGAAGTTCTTGCGCAGTGCTTTGGGCAAGTTGCGCACCAGAGCGATGCACTTGGCTTCGATTACCCCCGGCACCAGCCATTCCAGACGCTCGGCCGGCAATGCCGGCAGCAATGGCGCCGGCACGCGCAGGGTGACGCCGTCACGCGGGTGGTTGGGCTCGAAGTGGTAACTCAAGGCCAGGGCCAGGTCGCCCAGGTGCAAGGTGTCGGGGTAATGCGCGGCGGTGACTTCACTGGCTTCGCGGGCCAGCACGTCTTCCTCGCGCATGATCAGCAGTTGCGGGTCTTTCTGGCTGTTGACCTTGTACCAGCTGTCGAAGGTCGCCGTCTGGTGGATCTCTGCCGGCAGGCGCGCATCGTAGAAGGCGTAGAGGGTTTCTTCGTCGGCCAGGATGTCGCGTCGGCGCGCCTTGGCTTCCAGTTCGTCGAGCTGCTCCAGCAGTTGCTGGTTGGCCGCAAGGCACTTGGCTCGCGACTGGATTTCCCCACGCACCAGGCCTTCGCGGATAAACAGCTCGCGCGACACCACCGGATCGATCGGCCCGTAATGCACCGGCCGGCGTCCGACCACGATCAGCCCGAACAAGGTGATCTGTTCAAACGCCACCACCTGGCCGCGCTTTTTCTCCCAATGCGGCTCGAAATGGTTTTTCTTGATCAAGTGCCCGGCCAGCGGTTCGATCCAGTCGGCGTCGATCTTGGCCACCATGCGCGCATACAGCTTGGTGGTTTCCACCAGTTCGGCGGTCATCAGCCATTGCGGACGTTTCTTGCCGATGCCCGAAGAAGGGTGAATCCAGAAGCGCCGCTGACGCGCGCCCAGGTAGTCGCCGTCCTCGGTCTTCTGGCCGATCTGGCTGAGCAAGCCGGACAGCACCGCCTTGTGCAATTTCGGGAAATCGGCCGGTTCCTTGTTGATCGTCAACTGCATGTCGCGGCAGATCAAACTCAACTGGCGATGGGAGTCGCGCCATTCGCGCAGGCGCAGGTAGTTGAGGAAGTTCTTTCGACACCAGTTGCGCAGCGGGCTGGCGGTCAGTGCCTGGCGCTGTTCTTCAAAGCCGCGCCACAGATTGACCAGCCCGGCGAAGTCCGAATCCGCGTCTTTCCACTGCGCATGGGCCTGGTCGGCGGCCTGCTGGCGCTCCGGCGGACGCTCGCGCGGGTCCTGGATCGACATGGCGCTGGCGACGATCAGCACTTCCTGCAAGCTGCCCAGCTTGGCGGCTTCGAGCAGCATGCGGCCCATGCGCGGGTCCACCGGCAGGCGCGCCAGCTGGCGGCCCAACGGCGTGAGCTGGCTGTTGCGGTCCACCGCCGACAGCTCCTGAAGCAGGTTGAAACCGTCGCTGATGGCCTTGCCATCCGGCGGTTCGATAAACGGGAAGTCGGTGATTTCGCCCAGGCGCAGGTGCAGCATCTGCAGGATCACAGCGGCGAGGTTGGTGCGCAGGATTTCCGGGTCGGTAAATTCCGGGCGCCCGATAAAGTCTTCTTCGCTGTACAACCGGATGCAGATGCCCGGCTCGACCCGGCCGCAACGGCCTTTACGCTGGTTGGCACTGGCCTGGGAGATCGCCTCGATCGGCAGGCGCTGCACCTTGGCGCGGTAGCTGTAGCGGCTGATGCGCGCGGTGCCGCTGTCGATCACATAACGAATGCCCGGCACGGTCAACGAGGTTTCCGCGACGTTGGTCGCCAGTACCACGCGGCGGCCCGGGTGGGATTGGAAAATACGCTGTTGCTCGGCCGGTGACAGGCGCGCATACAACGGCAGGATCTCAGTGTGCTTGAGCTGGGCCTTGCGCAGCATCTCGGCGGCGTCGCGAATCTCGCGTTCGCCGGGCAGGAACACCAGCACATCGCCGGGGCTGCGTCGTTCGCTGCGCTCATAGGCGGCGATTTCATCGAGGGTGGCGAGGATCGCCTGGTCGACGGTGAGGTCGTCCTCGACGCGGTTGCCCTCCTCGTCCTGTTCCAGGGTCAGCGGGCGGTACCAGGTGTCGACCGGGAACGTGCGGCCCGAGACCTCGACAATCGGCGCATCGTCGAAGTGCTTGGAGAATCGTTCAAGGTCGATGGTGGCCGAGGTGATGATGACTTTCAGGTCGGGTCGGCGCGGCAACAGCGTCTTGAGGTAACCGAGCAGGAAGTCGATGTTCAGGCTGCGCTCGTGGGCTTCGTCGACGATGATCGTGTCATAGCGCTCCAGATAGCGATCGTTCTGGGTTTCCGCCAGCAGAATACCGTCGGTCATCAGCTTGATCAGCGTATTGGAGTCGCTCTGGTCCTCGAAGCGCACCTGATAGCCGACCAACGCGCCGAGCGGCGTGGCCAGTTCTTCGGCGACACGGCTGGCAACGCTGCGCGCGGCGATCCGGCGTGGCTGGGTATGGCCGATCAGGCCGTATTGACCACGGCCGATTTCCAGGCAGATCTTCGGCAACTGGGTGGTTTTACCCGAACCGGTTTCGCCGGCAATGATCAGCACCTGGTGCTTGTTCAGCGCAGCCTTGATCTCGTCACGCTTGGCTGCAATCGGCAGGCTGTCGTCGTAACGAATCACCGGCAGGCTCGCACGCCGCGCCGTGACCTGGGCGCAGGACGCCTGCATGCGCGCCACCCACTGCGCCAGCTTTTCCTCGTCAGGCTTCTTGCGCAGCTCAAGCAACTGCCGGCGCAAGCGGTGGCGGTCGGCGAGCATGGCGTGATCGAGAGTGTTGAGCAGTTGGTCGAGGGTGGGGGCTTGGTCAGTCATCAGCTACTTCGACGGTCATCTATTTATACGCGGCCAACAAGTGTGGCAGAAAAGCCGCTCATCTGGCAGGTCAAACCGGTGGGAGGGGGCAACCCCCTCCCGCAAGGGAATGCGTTACAGGGGGTCTTTTCTGCGATAGGGGAATACGTCGATGACCTTGCCTGCGCGTATCGCCTCCTGCAGGCCCTTCCAGTAATCGGCGTTGTATAACTCGCCATGCAACTCATCGAACAACCTGCGCTGGCCGGCGTCGGCGAACAGGAACGGTGGAAACTCTTCGGGGAACACATCCAGCGGACCGATGGAGTACCAGGGTTCCGATGCCATTTCATCCTCGGGAGTGCGCGGCGTGGGAATGTGGCGGAAGTTGGCTTCGGTGAGAAAGCAGATTTCATCGTAGTCGTAGAACACCACCCGGCCGTGACGGGTGACGCCGAAGTTCTTGAGCAGCATGTCACCTGGGAAGATATTCGCTGCCGCCAGCTGCTTGATCGCCAGGCCGTAGTCTTCCAGGGCTTCGCGCACCTGGGCGGGGTTGGCGTTGTCGAGGTAGAGGTTGAGCGGGGTCATGCGCCGTTCGGTCCAGCAGTGGCGGATCAGGACGCTGTCGCCCTCCACTTCGACGGTGCCGGCGGCCACTTCCAGCAACTCGGCGAGGCACTCGGGCTCGAACTTGCTCAAGGGAAAGCGGAAGTCGGCGAACTCCTGGGTATCGGCCATGCGCCCTACCCGGTCGACACTTTTGACCAGCCGGTACTTCTCGATCACCGTGGCGCGGTTGACGTTTTTCGACGGTGAGAAACGGTCCTTGATGATCTTGAACACCGTGTTGAAACCCGGCAGGGTAAACACGCTCATGACCATGCCACGCACGCCCGGCGCCATGATGAATTGATCATCGGTGGTCGCCAGGTGGTTGATCAGTGCGCGGTAGAACTCCGACTTGCCGTGCTTGTAAAAGCCGATGGAGGTGTACAGCTCGGCAATGTGCTTGCCGGGCAGGATGCGTTTGAGAAAGCCGATGAACTCCGCAGGTACCGGCACATCGACCATGAAGTACGACCGGGTAAAGGAAAAGATGATCGACACGTCGGCTTCATCAGTGATCAACGCATCGATCTGGATTCCCCGCCCTTCGCGGTGCAGCAACGGGATCACCAACGGCCATTGTTCGTCGCGGGTGTAGATACGTCCGACGAGGTAGGCGCCTTTATTGCGGTAAAGCACCGAGCAAAACAGCTCGACGTGCAGGTCCGGGTCTTTGCACACCCAGTCCGGCAGGTTTTCCCGCAGTTGCGCTTCCAGGCGTCGCAGGTCGGCAGGCAAGTCGGCGTAAGGCTCACTGAAGCGGTAGTCCGCGAAAATCTGCGCGAGCATGTCCGCCATCTTGCCCGCAGGCGTGTAGGTGCGGGTTTGCGCAGCCCGCGCCCGCTGCTGGCTGGGCCGCGTGGTATGAATGAACATGCAGCCATCGCTGATCAGGTCATGGCTGAACAGGCTGCAAAACACCGAGTTGTACCAGGTCTCGGACAGCTCGTCGTCAAAGCGCAGGTCGATCAGGCCGATGTAGGCACTCTTTACCAGCGGCCAGCGTTCGATGTCCTGCAACACGCCCGCATCGAACGCGGCGCACAGACGCGCCGTGACCTCCCCCACCTTCTCTTCGTAGAGGTTGATGCGCGCCGCCGAAGCGGCCTGCCCTTGCTGCCACTGGGCCTTTTCGAAACGTTCGCGCGCGCCATCGGTGATCTGGCGAAAGTGCTCACGGTAGTCGTCGAAACCGTCGAGGATCATCCGGGCGATAGCGAGGGCGGGCTGCGACATGCGGAAAACCTCGAACGGGTTGCGGGAAGCCCTGAGCTTAGCCAGTGAACCGAGGCAGGAGAAGGCCGATTTTCATTGGCGACGCTACTTAGCGATTGTGCCAACCGTAACGCTGGGCAACACTCCGCCGCCTGATTGCGTAGGAGTTTTCCGTGAAACCTGTCGACACCCTGTACTTGCTGGGACTGGCCGCCATCTGGGGTGCGAGTTTCCTGTTCATGCGCATCATCGCGCCGGAAATCGGCAGCGTGCCGACCGCGTTTTTCCGCGTATCGATCGCTGCCGCCGGCTTGTTGGTGATCCTTTCGATGATGCGCGTGAGCTGGGACTTCCAGGGCAAGTTCAAGACCGTGCTGCTGTTGGGCGTGATCAACTCCGGGATTCCGGCCACCCTGTATTCGGTAGCCGCGCAGGTACTGCCGGCGGGTTACTCGGCCATTTTCAACGCCACTACGCCATTGATGGGCGTACTGATTGGCGGGATGTTTTTCAGTGAACGCCTGACGCCGTCGAAAATCGCCGGGGTGTGCCTGGGCCTGTTCGGCGTGGGCGTGCTGACCCGGGCGGGCCCGGTGGCATTTGACCTGGATTTGTTGACGGGGGCGCTGGCGTGCTTGCTGGCCACCACCTGCTATGGCTTTGCCGGATTTCTCGCACGGCGCTGGCTGGATCAGCGCGGCGGGTTGGACAGTCGCCTGTCAGCCTTGGGCAGCATGCTCGGCGCGACGTTGTTTTTGCTGCCGTTGTTCGCTTACAGCGCCATCACTCAGCCGCCGGCAAGCTGGGGTGGCTGGCAGGTGTGGATGTCGTTGCTGGGGTTGGGCCTGGTGTGTACGGCCTTTGCCTACATTCTGTATTTTCGCCTGCTGTCATCCATCGGTCCGGTCAAGTCGATGACCGTGACCTTCATGATCCCGCCGTTCGGCGTACTGTGGGGCGCGTTGCTGCTGGACGAGCCGCTGTCGATGGCCCACGTGTATGGCGGGGTGTTGATTGCAGGGGCGTTGTGGCTGGTGTTGCGGCCACAAAAAGCAGGCGCGAGCCGCGAGCATTCCTGACCTCCCGCGGCACTCGTCGCGGGATTATTACAAATATAAGTTAAATAAACGCCCGCAATGGCCGATAACCCCTGAAAGCCTTGCGGATTGAACAATCATGCGTAATAACCAACCCGTTACCCAGCGCGAACGTACCTTCCCCGCCCAGCAACGGTTGATCTCCACCACAGATGCCAAGGGTGTGATTACCTACTGCAACGACGCCTTTGTCGAAATCAGTGGGTTCAGCCGCGACGAACTGGTCCGTGCCCCGCACAATCTGGTGCGTCACCCGGATGTTCCGGCGGCGGTGTTCTCGCACATGTGGTCGACGCTCAAACAAGGCTTGCCATGGATGGGCATTGTCAAGAATCGCTGCAAGACCGGTGATCACTACTGGGTTAACGCCTATGTGACGCCGATCTTCGACGGCAACCAGGTAATCGGCTACGAATCGGTGCGCATCAAGCCCACCGCCGAGCAGATACGCCGGGCCGAAGCGCTCTATCAACGCATCAACCAGGGCAAGTCGGCCGTTCCCCGGCGGGACAAGTGGCTGCCGGTGCTGCAGGACTGGCTGCCATTTATCCTGGTCAGCCAGTTGAGCTTCATGATCGGCGCCACCCTCACTTCCCATTGGGGCTTTGCCTTGGCGGCAGGGCTGTCGGTGCCGCTGGGCCTGCTCGGCCTGAGCTGGCAGCAGCGCGGCCTCAAGCGTTTGCTGCGCCTGGCCGAGCAGACCACCTCCGACCCGCTGATCGCGCAGATGTACACCGACAGCCGTGGCGCCCAGGCGCGCCTGGAGATGTCGATCCTCAGCCAGGAAGCGCGCCTGAAGACCTGCCTCACCCGCCTGCAGGACACTGCCGAACACCTCAACGATCAGGCGGCGCAGTCCAACACCCTGGCGCACAACAGCTCCAGCGGCCTGGAGCGTCAACGCGTGGAGACCGAACAAGTCGCCACGGCGGTCAACCAGATGGCGGCGACCACCCAGGAAGTCGCCAGCCATGTGCAGCGCACGGCGGATGCCACCCAGGAAGCCAATCGCCTGACCGGCCGTGGCCGCGATATCGCCGGGGAAACCCGCGAGGCGATCCAGCGCCTGTCGGTGGCCGTAGGCGAGACGGGCGTGACCGTTACGCAACTGGCCAAGGACAGCGACGAAATCGGCGGTGTGGTGGATGTGATCAAAGGTATCGCCGACCAGACCAACCTGCTGGCGTTGAACGCCGCCATCGAAGCGGCGCGTGCCGGCGAGATGGGCCGTGGGTTTGCGGTGGTGGCGGATGAAGTGCGCCAGTTGGCGCAACGCACCACCGAATCGACCGGGCAGATCCATGCCCTGATCGCCAAGCTGCAGCACACCGCCAGCGCTGCCGTGCAAACCATGGACGCCGGGCATCGCCAGGCCGAAGAAGGTGTGGCACGGGTGATGGAAGCGGATCAAGCGCTGGTGGGCATCAGTGAGGCGGTGGCCAATATTACCGACATGACCACTCAGATCGCCGCGGCTACCGAAGAGCAAAGCGCGGTTGCTGAAGAAATCAGCCGCAATATCAGCACGATTGCGCTGCTGGCGGACCAGACCTCGGAACAGGCGATGAACTCGGCGCAGTTGAGTGAAGAGCTGACGCATACCGCCAATACCCAGTACTCGCTGGTGGAGCGTTTTAACCGGTAGCCATAGGTATCTACACAACTCTGTAGCGCCCAACCGTAACCACGATGCGAAGCGAGCCGCTCTTGATCTTGATCTTGATCTGCTTGTGATCCTAGGCGCCCCGTTAAACCACGCTGGCCGAACGCAGGCTTGAATCCGTGGGTAACCCGGCAGGACGCCGGG
>NZ_CVTX01000142.1:0-11440 GCF_900005715.1 Pseudomonas sp. 34 E 7 | reverse complement strand
CGTTTTGCTTACTTTTGCGCTTTTCAAAAGTGAGCCGCCGTCAGGGCGGAACCCTAAGTGGCCGTTACCGCAGAAACGGATATGTACTCGATCTAATCCAACATCCCGGCCAGCCCCGAGGCCGCCATCGGGGGCAAGCCTCCTCCCACATTTGGACCTCGGAACGTCAGGTAGATACGCGTTAGCTCCCTCACCAGAAGTGCGGTGTCGCACCAAAACTGTGTAGATACCTATGCCCCGATAGGTCCCTAACAGGCACCCACAAACTCAGCCACGCGCACCGCAGCCGCCTCCAGATGCTGCTCATGGGTTAACCCCGACGCCTTCAGCGGCTTCAAGTCATGATCCCCCGCCACCAACCACATCACCTCGATGCTCGGCGACAACGCATACCCCTCCACCGCCGCCCGATTACCCAATGCATCCCGCTCGCCCTGCACAATCAGCGTCGGCGTCTTGAGCGCAGCCAAATGCTCGACCCTCGGTTTCTCAGGCTTGCCCACCGCATAGAACGGATACCCCAGGCACACCAACCCAGCGGCGCCCAGTTCATCGGCCAATAGACTGGCCATGCGCCCGCCCATGGATTTACCGCCAATCGCCAGTTTCCCAGCGACATGACGTCGCACCTGCGCATACACCTCGCGCCAGGCTTCCAACAGTTTCGGCGCCGGATTCGGCGGGCGCTTGCCGCCGTCCAATCGACGTTGCGCCATGTAGGGAAATTCGAAGCGCAATACGTTGACGCCATGCCCGGCAAGGCGCGCAGCCATGTCGTTCATGAAGGCCGAGTCCATCGGCGCACCTGCGCCGTGGGCCAGGATCAACGTGACAGGCTGGCCCGAGCGGGTGCCCGTGGCGACATCCCACAGCCAGCCGCGTTCACGCACACAGTGCGCCCATTGATCCCCGTCAATACTGGCCTTGTGCTCTTTGCCCATGCTTGCCTCGCTTTTTAGTCTGCCTATAACTCCAGCCCAAGTGCCGCATCTGCTTGGGTTGAACCGTGGATGGGGAACCATGAACACTACTTTAAGTACCGCCTATAACTACAAGGTGGTCCGCCAATTCGCCATTATGACGGTGGTGTGGGGCATCGTCGGCATGGGGCTCGGGGTTTTTCTCGCGGCCCAATTGGTTTGGCCTGCGCTCAACTTCGATTTGCCCTGGACCAGCTTCGGTCGCCTGCGCCCGCTGCACACCAACGCGGTCATCTTCGCCTTCGGCGGCTGCGCGCTGTTCGCCAGCTCCTTCTACTCGGTGCAGCGCACCTGCCAGACAACGCTGTTCGCACCGAAAATCGCCGCGTTCTGCTTCTGGGGCTGGCAACTGGTCATCCTGCTGGCTGCAATCACCTTGCCGCTGGGCTACACCAGTTCCAAGGAATACGCCGAGCTGGAATGGCCGATCGACATCCTGATCACCATCGTCTGGGTCGCCTATGCCATCGTGTTCTTCGGCACGGTCATGAAGCGCAACACCAAACACATCTACGTCGGTAACTGGTTTTTTGGCGCGTTCATCATCACCGTGGCCATTCTGCATATCGTCAACAACCTGGAAATCCCGGTCAGCCTGACCAAGTCCTACTCGCTGTACGGCGGTGCGACGGATGCCATGGTGCAGTGGTGGTACGGCCATAACGCTGTAGGCTTTTTCCTCACCGCAGGCTTTCTCGGGATGATGTACTACTTCGTGCCCAAGCAGGCCGAACGCCCGGTGTATTCCTATCGCTTGTCCATCGTGCACTTCTGGGCGCTGATCACCCTGTATATCTGGGCCGGCCCCCACCACCTGCACTACACCGCGCTGCCGGATTGGGCGCAGTCGCTGGGCATGGTGATGTCGCTGGTGCTGCTGGCCCCGAGCTGGGGCGGCATGATCAACGGCATGATGACGCTGTCCGGCGCCTGGCATAAGTTGCGCAGCGACCCGATCCTGCGCTTTCTCGTGGTGTCCCTGGCGTTCTACGGCATGTCGACCTTCGAAGGCCCGATGATGGCGATCAAGACCGTCAACGCCCTCTCCCACTACACCGACTGGACCATCGGCCACGTACACGCCGGGGCACTGGGTTGGGTGGCGATGATTTCCATCGGCGCGCTGTACCACATGATCCCGAAAGTCTTCGGTCGCGAGCAGATGTACAGCGTCGGCCTGATCAACGCGCATTTCTGGCTGGCCACCATCGGCACCGTGCTCTACATCGCCTCGATGTGGGTCAACGGCATCGCCCAGGGCCTGATGTGGCGTGCGGTCAACGAAGACGGCACCTTGACCTACTCCTTCGTCGAAACCCTGGTGGCCAGTCACCCTGGCTTCATCGTGCGGCTGGTGGGCGGCGCGGTGTTCCTCAGCGGCATGTTGCTGATGGCTTACAACACCTGGCGCACCGTGCGTTCGGTGCAGCCTGTCGAAGCCGTCCCTGTCGCGCAGCTGGCCTGAGGAGTCTGTGATGAAACACGAAACGATTGAAAAGAACGTCGGCCTGCTGATGCTGCTGATGGTGCTCGCCGTGAGCATCGGTGGCCTGACCCAGATCGTCCCGCTGTTCTTCCAGGACGTGACCAACAAGCCGGTCGAAGGCATGAAGCCCTACACCGCGTTGCAACTGGAAGGCCGCGACATCTACATCCGCGAAGGTTGTGTGCAGTGTCACTCGCAGATGATCCGCCCGTTCCGCGCCGAGACCGAGCGCTACGGTCACTATTCGGTGGCCGGCGAAAGCGTGTGGGATCACCCCTTCCTGTGGGGTTCCAAGCGCACCGGCCCGGACCTGGCCCGCGTCGGCGCACGCTACTCGGACGACTGGCACCGCGCGCACCTGTACAACCCGCGCAACGTGGTGCCGGAGTCGAAAATGCCGGCTTATCCGTGGCTGGTCACCGCCGCCGTCGACAGCAGCCACACCGAGACCAAGTTGAGCGTGATGCGCACCCTCGGCGTGCCCTACACCGATGACGACATCGCGGGCGCGGTTGCCAGCCTCAAGGGCAAGACCGAGATGGACGCGCTGGTTTCCTACCTGCAAGTGCTCGGCACTGCCATCAAGAGCAAGAGGTGAGCCATGGGATTTGAATTCGATGCGGGTACTATCCGCGGCCTCGGCACGCTGGTGGTGGCCATCGCCTTTATCGGCCTGTCGCTGTGGGTATTCAACAACCGGCGCAACGCGGAGTTCGAGCAGGCGCGCCTGCTGCCGTTCGCCGATGAGCCTTCTCCACACAATGCTCAAGAAGAGCCTGCAACAAGGAGCAACCAGCCATGACCCTGTTTTGGAGTACATGGATCTGCGTACTGACCCTCGGCAGCCTGATTGGCCTGACCTGGCTGCTGATCGGCACCCGCAAGGGCGAAACCAAAGGCAGCGTCGACCAGACCATGGGCCACGCCTTCGATGGAATCGAGGAATACGACAACCCGCTGCCCCAGTGGTGGTTCATGTTGTTCGCCGGCACCCTGGTGTTCGCAGTCGGTTACCTGATCCTCTACCCGGGCCTGGGCAACTGGAAAGGCGTACTGCCGGGCTATGAAGACGGCTGGACGTCGGCCAAGGAGTGGGACAAGGAAATGGCCAGGGCTGACACCAAGTTCGGGCCGATCTTCGCCAAATTCGCGGCCATGCCCGTGGAAGAAGTGGCCAAAGACCCGCAGGCCTTGAAGATGGGCGGTCGCCTGTTCGCGTCCAACTGCGCGGTGTGCCACGGCTCGGATGCCAAGGGCGCGTATGGCTTCCCGAATCTTGCGGACAACAACTGGCGCTGGGGCGGTTCGGCCGAAGCGATCAAGGCCACCATCATGAACGGTCGCCACGCGGCGATGCCGGCCTGGGGCGAAGTGCTGGGCGAGGATGGGGTGAAAAATGTCGCCGCCTATGTGCGTCACGACCTGGCCAAGTTGCCCTTGCCGGCGGACAACAACGCCGATTTGGCCGCCGGCCAAGCCGCATTCAGCACCACGTGCGTCGCCTGCCACGGCCAGCAAGGCCACGGCGTGGAAGCCATGGGCGCGCCGAACCTGACCGAGCCAGGCGGCTTTATCTACGGCACCAGCCTGGCGCAGTTGCAGCAGACCATCCGCCATGGTCGCCAGGGCCAGATGCCGGCGCAGGAACTGTTGCAGGGCAATGACAAGGTGCATCTGCTTGCCGCTTACGTGTACAGCCTGACCCATTAGCACTGGTAGGAGCGAGCTTGCTCGCGAAGAACGTCAACACAACGCGATAGACCAGACTGACCGCGTGACCGTTGACGTTTTTCGCGAGCAAGCTCGCTCGTACCGTGTGGCGACATTCGCGACCAAGTGTCACACCCCTTCAAAACCCAACTGTCCCCTCCTCGCTTTCGGGTCTACGCTTGTTCCTGCAGTGGGCCAATCCTGGCGTACGCGACGGTATCCGTTGCGCCCTCGAAAATTCCTGTCCACTCGATCAGCTTTAGATTTCTGACTTTGTCCTTACACAAAACAGGGAAAGTGCGCAGAATCTGGCGTGGAACGCCTTGATACAGGTCAGTCATTGCGTTGCAATGGCCCCCCGCTTTCTACATACTTGCGGCCGATTTTACCTATAAAAATACTTAAACCGTGGAACCTTAGAATGAGCACAGCAATCAGTCCGACTGCTTATAACTATAAGGTGGTTCGCCAGTTCGCCATCATGACGGTGGTCTGGGGAATTCTTGGCATGGGGCTCGGGGTGTTCATCGCCTCGCAACTGGTCTGGCCGCAATTGAATTTCGACCTGCCCTGGACGACCTTCGGCCGCCTGCGCCCGCTGCACACCAACCTGGTGATCTTCGCCTTCGGTGGCTGTGCATTGTTTGCCACCTCCTATTACGTGGTGCAGCGCACCTGCCAGACGCGCTTGATCTCCGATGGCCTCGCCGCCTTCACCTTCTGGGGCTGGCAGGCGGTCATCGTCGGCGCCATCATCAGCCTGCCCCTGGGCTACACCACCACCAAGGAATACGCCGAGCTGGAATGGCCGATCGCCATTTTGCTCGCCATCGTGTGGGTGACCTATGCCGTGGTGTTCTTCGGCACCATCGTCAAGCGCAAGACCAAGCACATCTATGTCGGCAACTGGTTCTACGGGGCGTTCATCCTGGTCACGGCGATGCTGCATATCGTCAACCACGCGTCCTTGCCGGTGAGCCTGTTCAAGTCCTATTCGGCCTACTCCGGCGCGACGGATGCGATGATTCAATGGTGGTACGGGCATAACGCCGTCGGCTTTTTCCTGACCACCGGGTTCCTTGGAATGATGTATTACTTCGTGCCGAAACAGGCCGAACGCCCCATCTACTCGTATCGCCTGTCCATCGTGCATTTCTGGGCGCTGATCACCCTGTATATCTGGGCAGGTCCGCACCACCTGCACTACACCGCGTTGCCGGATTGGGCACAGTCCCTGGGCATGGCGATGTCAATCATCCTGCTGGCGCCGAGCTGGGGCGGCATGATCAACGGCATGATGACCCTCTCGGGCGCCTGGCATAAGCTACGCACCGACCCAATCCTGCGCTTTCTGGTGGTGTCCCTGGCGTTCTACGGCATGTCGACCTTCGAAGGGCCGATGATGGCGATCAAGACCGTCAACTCGCTGTCCCACTACACCGACTGGACCATCGGCCACGTACACGCCGGGGCACTCGGCTGGGTGGCGATGATTTCCATCGGCGCGCTGTATCACATGATCCCCAAGCTGTTCGGCCGCGCGCAGATGCACAGCGTCGGGCTGATCAACACGCACTTCTGGCTGGCCACGATCGGCACCGTGCTCTATATCGCCTCGATGTGGGTCAACGGCATCACCCAGGGCCTGATGTGGCGTGCGATCAATGATGACGGCACCCTCACGTATTCCTTCGTCGAAGCGCTGCAAGCCAGCCACCCGGGCTATATCGTCCGCGCCCTGGGCGGTGCGTTCTTTGCCGCCGGCATGCTGTTCATGGCCTACAACGTCTGGCGCACCGTGCGTGCCTCCGACCCGGCGCAAGCTGAAGCCGCCGCCAAGATCGCCGTTGTGGGAGCCCACTGATGAAGCATGAAGTCGTCGAGAAGAATATCGGCCTGCTGGCCTTCTTCATGGTCATCGCCGTGAGCATCGGTGGCCTGACCCAGATCGTCCCGCTGTTTTTCCAGGACGTGACCAACAAGCCGGTCGAAGGCATGAAGCCGCGCACCGCCCTCGAACTGGAAGGCCGCGACGTCTACATCGCCAACGGCTGCGTGGGCTGCCACTCGCAGATGATTCGCCCGTTCCGCGCCGAAACCGAACGCTACGGCCACTACTCGGTGGCCGGTGAAAGCGTGTGGGATCACCCGTTCCTGTGGGGCTCCAAGCGTACCGGCCCGGACCTGGCCCGTGTCGGCGGGCGTTACTCCGATGACTGGCAGCGTGCGCACCTGTACAACCCGCGCAACGTAGTGCCCGAGTCGAAAATGCCGGCGTACCCGTTCCTGGTGGAAAACAAGCTCGACGGCAAGGACACCGCGAAGAAGATGGAAGTCTTGCGCACCCTGGGCGTGCCCTACACCGACGAAGACATCGCCGGTGCGGCCGCAGCCGTAAAGGGCAAGACCGAAATGGACGCATTGGTGGCCTACCTGCAAGGCCTTGGCACCCTCATCAAAAGCAAACGGTGACCGGCATGGATATCGGCATGATTCGTGGCCTGGGCACCGTTGTGGTGATGGTGGCCTTTATCGGCCTGGCGCTGTGGGTGTTCAGCCCACGGCGCAAATCGGAATTCGACGACGCGACCATGCTGCCCTTTGCAGATGATCCCGAAGCCATCAAGCACGTCGAGCAAGCGTCTAGGAGTAACAAAGAATGACTACGTTCTGGAGCCTGTACGTCACAGTCCTCAGTCTGGGTACCATCTTCGCCCTGACCTGGCTGCTGCTGTCGACCCGCAAGGGCCAGCGCGCCGAGCAGACGGACGAGACCGTAGGCCACTCGTTCGACGGTATCGAGGAATACGACAACCCGCTGCCCAAATGGTGGTTCATGCTGTTTGTCGGCACCATCATCTTCGCCCTCGGTTACCTTGCGCTCTACCCCGGCCTGGGCAACTGGAAAGGCCTGCTGCCGGGCTACAACTACCTCGACAACGACAAGCAAACCCCGTTTGCCAATGGCCAGACCGGCTGGACCGGCGTGCACGAGTGGGAAAAGGAAATGGCCAGGTCGGAGGCCAAGTTCGGGCCGATTTTCGCCAAATTCGCCTCGATGCCGATTGAAGAAGTCGCCAAGGACCCGCAAGCCCTGAAGATGGGCGGTCGGCTGTTTGCCTCCAACTGCTCGGTGTGCCACGGTTCCGACGCCAAGGGCGCCTACGGTTTCCCCAACCTCACCGACGCCGACTGGCGCTGGGGCGGCGACCCGGCAACCATCAAGCAAACCATCATGCAAGGCCGCCACGCGGTCATGCCAGGCTGGGCTGAAGTGATCGGCGAACAAGGCGTGGCGGACGTAGCGGCGTTCGTGGTGACCAACCTCGACGGCCGCAAACTGCCGGAAGGCGCCAAGGCCGACGTGGCCAACGGCGAGAAACTCTTCGCCGCCAACTGCGTGGCCTGCCACGGCCCGGCCGGTAAAGGCACGCCCGCCATGGGCGCGCCGGACCTGACGCACCCGGGTGCGTTCATCTACGGCTCAAGCTTCGCCCAGCTGCAGCAGACCATCCGCTACGGTCGCCAGGGCCAGATGCCGGCGCAGGAGCAACTGCAGGGCAATGACAAGGTGCACTTGCTGGCGGCGTATGTGTACAGCTTGTCCCACGGGGACAAGAAGGCTGAAGAGCAGTAAGTCCTCGAACACAACAAAGCCCCGCTCAGCGAAAACTGACGGGGCTTTGTTGTTTATTGCTACGACAGGCGACAGGCGTTAAGTTTGAAGGCGACTTTTTCAATCGAGACTGATGCATGAACGAAGGCAACGTCATACTCCAGCAAAGTAATCAGGAAGAAGTAAACGAAGCGGGTGCTGCAAATATTGCCGACATGCTGCAAATGCCTGATGACAACATCGAATTCACCCCTGAGCGTGCAACCATTATTGCCAGGCAGCAGTTCGATCAGTGACTCACTTAAGCGGCCCCCATCCTGAAAATACCAAAGATCAAATGTGAGAGCCGGGCTTGCCCGCGACACATTCGACCTGTTTTGTTATGAAGACCGGGTCTCTTGAGTGAACGGTTTCAGGGGCTGCCCGCCCAACACAACAGCAAAAACCGTCCATACTCAACAAGTCAATTGATCCAGGTCACTTACACCATCAATTGATTTGCCCCAACGCGACCAAAGGTCGCACCCTTTGCGCACCGTCGGGAGCGTATCATTAGGCCACTGCAACACCCCCAATTTGACCGCGGTTGGCACGTACTGGCCGAGGCAAATCTCCACCGCCGTGGGATGCAATGATGAGCGACCAGATACCGGTACACGACGTTACCCCGCCTGCCAAAAGCGTCGACCTCTACGCTTCGCGAGAGAAGATTTATACCCGCGCCTTCACCGGCCTGTTCCGCAATCTGCGCATGCTCGGCGGGGCCGCACTGTTCCTGCTCTACTTCGGCACCGTGTGGCTGAACTGGGGCGGTCACCAGGCGGTGTGGTGGAACCTGCCGGAGCGTAAGTTCTTCATTTTTGGCGCCACCTTCTGGCCCCAGGATTTCATCCTGCTGTCGGGCATTCTTATCGTCGCGGCATTCGGCCTGTTCTTTATCACGGTGTACGCCGGACGCGTGTGGTGCGGTTATACCTGCCCGCAAAGCGTGTGGACGTGGATCTTCATGTGGTGCGAAAAGGTCACCGAAGGCGACCGCAACCAGCGCATCAAGCTCGACAAGGCGCCCATGGGCGCCGGCAAATTCCTGCGCAAGTTCAGCAAGCACACGCTGTGGCTGCTGATCGGTTTTGTCACCGGTATGACCTTTGTCGGCTACTTCTCGCCGATCCGCGAACTGGTATTGGACTTCTTCACCGGCCAGGCCGACGGCTGGTCGTACTTCTGGGTGGGCTTCTTCACCCTCGCCACCTACGGCAACGCCGGCTGGCTGCGCGAACAGGTGTGCATCTACATGTGCCCGTATGCGCGTTTCCAGAGCGTGATGTTCGACAAGGACACGCTGATCGTGTCCTACGACCCACGCCGTGGCGAAGTACGCGGTCCGCGCAAGAAGGGGGTCGACTACAAGGCTCAGGGCCTGGGCGATTGCATCGACTGCACGATGTGCGTGCAAGTGTGCCCCACCGGTATCGACATCCGCGACGGCCTGCAGATCGAGTGCATCGGCTGCGCCGCCTGTATCGACGCGTGCGACACCATCATGGACAAGATGGACTACCCGCGCGGCCTGATCAGCTACACCACCGAGCACAATCTGTCCGGGCAGAAAACCCATAAATTGCGTCCGCGCCTGATCGGTTACGCCCTGGTGTTGCTGGCGATGATCAGCCTGCTGGTGGCCGCCTTCTTCATGCGTTCGCTGGTGGGCTTCGACGTGAGCAAGGACCGGGTGCTATACCGCGAAAACGCCGAAGGCCGCATCGAGAACGTCTACAGCCTGAAGATCATGAACAAGGACCAGCGCGAACACACCTACGTACTCGACGCCGCCGGCCTGCCCGACCTCAAGCTGCAAGGCCGACGCGAAATCAAGGTGGCCGCCGGCGACATCGTCAGCATGCCGGTGGAATTGTCGAGCGCCCCCGAGCAATTGCCGTCGAGCACCAACGAAGTGACGTTCATCCTCGAGGATGCCGACGACACCAGCGTTCACATTGAAGCCAAGAGCCGATTCATCGGCCCACAAGTTCGTTAGACAGGGAATACAAGAATGCCCGCAGCCACTGCCGCAAGCCCTTGGTACAAGCACCTCTGGCCCTGGATCATCATCGGCATCCTTGCCTGCTCGGTGACCCTGACCCTGTCCATGGTGACCATCGCGGTGAATAACCCGGACAACCTGGTCAACGACAATTATTACGAGGCCGGCAAAGGCATCAACCGCTCCCTGGACCGCGAACGCCTGGCCCAGACCCTCCAGTTGCGCGGCAAGCTGCACCTGGACGAACTGACCGGTGAAGTCGAACTGCGCCTGACCGGCTACAGCAACCCGAACACGCTGGAACTGAACCTGATTTCCCCGACCCAGCCAGAGAAGGATCGCAAAATCAACCTGACCCGCAGCGACAGCGAGCCCGGCCGCTACATCGGCCAAGTCACCGACAAGGTCGACGGCCGCCGTTTCGTGGAATTGCTCGGCGTGGAAGGCGACAAGACCTGGCGTCTGTTCGAAGAAGAAGAGGTCAGCCACGACCAGGACTTGCTGCTCGGAGACGAACCGTTGCAAGGTGCCGAAGACCTGAAAAAGTAAAAGATCGCGCTTCGCGCATCGCGGGCAAGCCCACTCCCACATTGGAACGCGTACCCCTGTGGGAGTGGGCTTGCCCGCGATGAGGCCCTTCCAGCCACCAAAGATCCCGACCATGACCACCCCCTGCTACCACTGCGCCCTGCCCGTCCCCGCCGGCAGCCGGTTCACCACCGACATCCTCGGCGAGCGTCGCGAGCTTTGCTGCCCGGGGTGCCAGGCGGTGGCCGAGGCGATTGTGGCGGGCGGGCTGGAAAGCTACTACCGGCACCGCAGCGAAGCCTCGGCCAACCCCGAGGCCTTGCCGGTGCAACTGCTCGATGAATTGACGCTGTACGACCGCGCCGACGTGCAAAAGCCATTCGTGCGCCACACAGGCGAACTCGCCGAAATCACCCTGCTCATGGAAGGCATCAGTTGCGCGGCCTGTGGCTGGTTGATCGAGAAACACCTGCGCAGCCTGCCCGCCGTGGCCGAGGCACGGCTGAACCTGTCCAACCACCGCCTGCATGTGCGCTGGGCCGACGGGCAGTTACCGTTGAGCCAAGTGCTCAGTGAACTGCGCCATATCGGTTATGCCGCCCATCCCTATCAAGCGGACCGTGCCGCCGAACAACTGGCCGGCGAGAATCGCCTGGCCCTGCGCCAACTGGGCGTTGCCGGGCTGCTGTGGTTCCAGGCCATGATGGCGACCATGGCCACCTGGCCGGAATTCAATATCGACCTCAGCCCCGAACTGCATGTGATCCTGCGCTGGGTTGCGATGTTTCTGACAACTCCCATCGTGTTCTACAGCTGCGCACCGTTTTTCAAAGGCGCGCTGCGCGATCTGCGCACGCGTCACCTGACCATGGACGTGTCGGTGTCCCTGGCCATTGGCGGGGCTTATCTGGCGGGGATCTGGACGGCGATCACCGGCGTGGGTGAGCTGTACTTCGACGCGGTCGGCATGTTCGCGCTGTTCCTGCTGGCCGGACGCTACCTGGAACGGCGTGCCCGCGAGCGCACCGCCGCCGCCACCGCGCAGTTGGTCAACCTGCTGCCCGCTTCGTGCCTGC